>JBEICO010000134.1:0-4091 GCA_040383965.1 Francisellaceae bacterium | reverse complement strand
TTGCCTTGGTTACCTATCATTTTACCCATTCAAGTGAAGAATCTAAAAAAGAAAGCTATGATGCTTGGCAAAAGGAAAAGCAAGCAGGGACTTGTCCACACCACTGCGCAAAAAATTCTGCGTCAAAGTAAATTGGATTATTGGGGTTGCTTTAAAAAGAATTACGGTGTCAGATCCTGGTGGCGAAATGATCGACATTGTCAAAAACGAGACAATCGAATCTGAGACCGAAATTAAAGCTGTTTTAGCTTACGGTGATGGTTACGGTTATTCTGAAATAACATTTATCTTTGAGAATAAAAATGAAAATTAATATTGTTAAGCTTATTGGTGTTAATCAATTAATTGGCGGGGTGGCAGGAATAATATCTATCCCCTATTTATTTTATATTTTCCCAGGGATGCTTAATATACAAGAAACTCGTCATCTCATAGCGATAGTCATTTTTTTTAGTATCCTAACTCTCTTCTTTTTTGTTGCTGCTTTAGCAGGGTACTGGCTTTTAAAAGGAAAAAATATTGGATTATATTTGTCTCGCCTGATTCAAATCTTACAAGTTCCTTATTTTGTAATTTTGAATAATTTTTATAGCATGGGCGTGGGCTTACATCTATTTATTTCACTATCTTTCCCAAAATTTCCTGAGAAAAATAATTTTATATTTTCGTTTTCATTTATGTTTCCAATAAAATGGGAGATTGACTTAGGAAGCGCGCCTGAAGGCTTAACATTAGGTTTGAATCTTGTTGCAGTTCTTTCTTGCTTATATTTATGCTTTTGGGGTCGAAAGTCATTATTGCGCAAATAATAAAACAATGGAGACACTTATCGTAATAGGATTTTTTTTAAGTAAATCTTGAATTTACTACAGTTAATAACTTGAAGTATAATTGTTATATACAATTAATGATTACTTTAAAAAGTAACACCAAACTTTACAGCTAATTCGTAACTACTATACCTAGAACCAAATTCAGCATCCCCATGTAACGACAAAAATGTATTTCCTTCAAAAAAGAGATCTACTCCTACTCCTGGAGAAACGGCAGTGCTAAATTGGGTGTAATATTCTAAAGAATAAGAACCCGGTTCATTCACAAAATTAACCGTCATTAATCCTTTTTTTAATACCCTTTTGTTAATAACACTAATCATCGCATTAGGCTTCATATATCCTTTTGCAAACATATTTGCGAAGGGATACATCTTGGAAATTTTGATACCGGCTTCGGTTCGAATCGCCGTAGACACCCGACTTCTTACCTGTTGATCTAACGAGCCAGCGTCCCTCGTCACATAACCACCTTCGTGAAGATAATTATAATCCAAATGCACAAATGGACTTATCGCCCCTTGCTCTCCTCCAAATTCATAACCTAACCCAAAATGGGGCGTAAACCCAAAACCGTTATGGTTTGAATTTGCCATTCGATCAACACCCACAAATACAATATGTTGATGTGTATGATATCGCATGTTCGCTACCAACAAAGAAGTATCTACATACCACTGATTCGGAAACCATGTTCCATACAACATGCCGAAGGAACTATTCACATTTGCATTACCGCCATTGTAATCAAATCCTATGAAAGTAGAAGTTCTCCCTAATCCAAGCCCAACAAAAGTATCTTGGTATGGACTATAATCAACGCCTGTCATCACCCCCGCTGTTCTTCCATTAAAACCTGGATCCAACTTATAGGATTTTTGATCCATCACATGTCCAAGGCCATAGATCCACACACTACCTTTGCTATTTTCCCCCATAATCAAAGGTTGGATATTGCTGGCTGCATTCGCAACCATTCCAGCCTGAGTGGTATGAAAGGATTTTTGTTTCAAACCTGATTTTCCTTTTAACTGTTTTAAAGGTTGCAAAGGATCTTCTTTATGAAAGCGATTTTGCAACGCAGCAAAATGAGATCCAGAATGCCCCAGTTTCTGCTGTTGCCTAAGTCCCCCTAAGCGCGCAGCACCAATACTATTGATCATCACCGCATTATCTTGTACAGCAACTGTTCCTGCAGTCATTCTTCCCGGGCTAATACTTTCTAAGGCATCGAGGAGATCCGTTGCATCCGTTAAAGTAGCAAGAGGGCCTAGAACATTATCCCCAATATCCTCACCCACTGGAGGCGTTGGAATTTTATCTAAATAGCGTCCAATTGCTATTTCATTTTGATTCCCCATCCCAAGATTCCGAGCAATGGTTTTACGGCTATACAAAATGTGTACCGTATTCCCAACTTGAACAAGCTCTGGGGTAAATGCTCCAATTTTTCCGGTCACAGAAGTAAAAGCTCCATTAACAGCAACGCCTGCCGTTAAAAACGTATAGTCTGCATTAGCAGGATACGTACCCGGCTGTGGCACCACAACCACCTTACCCGCTAAATTAGCCGTTCCTGTGATTTGCAATACTGAATTTGCCCCTGCAGCGTTCACTTCTATACTCGTAACACCTAAAGAGCCGGGATTATAATCTCCAGCAATAGTTAAAGTTCCAATTGAATTTCCCGGAGACACAATGCCATCGTTTGCAACATTTCCTGTAATTGTACCTGTTCCTCCTAAAATTCCACCTAAATTGACATTCATCGCGGTGAAAACATTGACACTATTCACTGCAAGCCTACCACTACTGACAGTAGTTAATGTAGCTGTCACATTTGCCAAATTACTAAAAATAAGATCCCCTGCGTTTTGCTTAATGATATTTCCTGGGCCTGCAATAGTTTGGGCAAAAGTTCCTGTTGTTGCTTGATCAAACACTAAATTAGCATTGAGATTTTTGGTAATATTATTGGCATTTAAACTGGTTGTACTTCCTTGCAAAGCTCCAGACTGCACCACTATCCCATTAGGATATGCATTTGCGCTATTTGTAACAATTAGAGTTCCATTGCCAGTGACATTAAAAGTTTGATTGGCAACGATCTGCCCCGTTAACGTTGAAACGAACGTACCTGTATCAATTTCATTATTAGCCGCATTCAGAGTGATGGTGCGACTCGAATTAACAGTACCCCCAAATTTTAAAGTTGTGTTTGGAGCATCCAACCTAATTTCCCCATCTGGATCTCCTAAATTAACATCGGAGTTGATTTGTAACACCCCTCCTTGAATTGAAGTATCCCCAAAATAATCATTATTGTTATTGGTTAATTGAGTTGTCGAGCCCGGTACTCCAATAAAATTTAAGCTTCCTCCTGGAGCTCCCCCTGTAATAACCCCTGCTATCTTGGATAACCCTATTGCCTGATTATTAATGGTAACTCCATTCCCAATTGATGTTACACGCGCAGCGTTAATTTCAAGAGGAGCTGTAAAGTATAAAGTGGAAGTATTTATCAAGGTTACAGGACCACTTGATGCTCCTAGAACTTGATCTGAATTTATTTTTAAGCCTCCATCAAATACAAGAATTCCTCCAAAATAATTATTGCCAATATTTGTCAATGTTAGATTTCCTGCACCAGCTTTAACCCATCCCCCAAAACCACTAATTTGACCGTTGAATGTCGCATCAAACCCGTTACTTTCTATTCGACCTCCTTGATTTTCCAATGAAATAGAACGTCCAGAGACAATGGCTGCACTTAACTTTAGAGTTGCTGGATTCGCAAGAGTACCGTTAAAAACAAGGGCGCCCGCAGCATCTCCTAAATTTTGATCCGATCCAACTTGTACAATAGTAGACGTATTAAGAGTCGTTCCCCCTTGATACGTATTAATACCCGACAACGTTAATGTTGCTGCTCCATTACCTATTACATTAAGTCCACCAACCCCTCCAATGTTTCCATTCAATCCAGAATCGGCCAATGCCATTGCAATATTATTAATACCTGTGCTTAGAGTGATTGCGCGATTCATAAAGACAGCACCTCCAAACTTTAAAGTTGAATTAGGCACCGTAAATGTAATTGGTCCATTAACATTCCCTAAATTTCCATTATCATTGATTTGTAAAGTACCGCCTTGAATAACTGTTCCACCCACATAATTATTTAGATTATTTGATAATACAGTAGTAGAATCTACTGTTCCAATTACGGTTAATCCTCCAGCACCTGTGATCTGCCCC
>JBEICO010000133.1:0-4124 GCA_040383965.1 Francisellaceae bacterium | reverse complement strand
TTTTAGTAATTTTGATACGGCTAATTCCGAAGAGATATCTTCAGAAATATCTTTTTCTTCTGGTTTTTTAGAGATGTCTAAGATCCCATCTGATAAACGTTTTACGCTATTTATTTCTTCCATCAAACGATCATGCACTGCCTTTCGATACTGAGGCAGCATGTCTCGAGTAGGCTCTTTCTTAGTGTTTGTCGGATCTTCTGGATCTCCCGACATTTAGATCTCCCTTATTTTCTAACTTAATAAGTGAGACCTTGATTTTCAAGATAAGTTCGCTTGTGTATTTATACAGTTTCTAGAGATGCTTCTTTTAACCACTCTTTGGCTATTTCAATAAGATTTCCTCGAGAAACCAGGAGTTGCCAGCGGCTTCCCCCTAATTGACGCCATAAAACAGCCGATCGGACACCTGCAAAAAGCAATGCTCTTATCTTATTTAAGATTACAGTTTGGGTAAGATAAACAGGTTCTCCTGTAACATGGATCCTAAAACTAAAAGTACTAAGGGTATCGGTATATAGGGAAGCAAGATTGGCCATGACATTGTTATGAGTAGATGAGAAATATTGAGCTTGTGTAGCCGCACGTTCTAGGCCTGTTCGGATGGTTGATAACATTTTGGGTTGGTGAGAAAGTTTCTTTTCAAGATGTAAGAGCGAAAAGACATATCGTGCGATATCCGGATCTTTAGGATTTTTATTCTGGGTAAATAGTCGGATCAGTTCGTTTAGTCCCACAGTGAGTTTGTTCAGATCTTGATAGACGTCTATCACATTTTCGGCATCGATTTTAAAAATGCTTTCAATGCTGCCTGAAAAGCTTAGTTCATCTACGCGACCGGTTTTAGCCAATTGCTTTACTAAGGCTGCTGCTTGAAATACCCCTGCTAGTGCGAGAGTTCGGTTATGGTGTTTTGTTTTTATCATTGAATAATGCCTCCCCCTAAGCAGAACTGTTGATCATAAAATACGACCGATTGACCAGGCGTTATAGCGCGCTGCGGTTTATGAAAAACGACTTCACAGGTATCTTGATCTTTCCATGTCACAGTACAGGGTTCATCCTTTTGTCGGTAACGGATCTTAGCTGTGCATTCAAATTGAGAAGTAGAAGGCGGTTTATTAACCCACAATAATTGTTGAGCGGTAAGGGTTTGCGAATACAATAAAGGGTGATCATCACCTTGTGCTACCGTGAGCACATTATTTTTAAGATCCTTTCCAACCACATACCATGGGGTATTATTTGTATTTTTTTGTCCTCCAATTTTTAACCCCTGACGTTGACCCAGGGTATAAAACATCAAGCCATCGTGAAGTCCTATCACTTTATTATCAGGTGTTTTAATCGGGCCCGGTTCTTTTTTTAGATATTGGTTTAAAAAGGGTTTAAATTTTCGTTTCCCAATAAAACAAATCCCAGTACTGTCTTTTTTTTGTGAATTGGCAAAACCTGCTTCACTTGCTATCTTTCGAACTTTGGATTTTTCTAAGTGCCCAATCGGAAATAGGGCTTTGGGGAGAGTATTTTGTTGTAAAGTATATAGAAAATAGCTTTGATCTTTATTAGGATCAATGGCTCTTTGTAAATAATAGCGGTTTGAATTGAAGAAATTTTGAGCATAATGGCCTGTTGCCATAAGGTCTGCACCAAGTTCCAGTGCGGTATTTAGAAAAGCTTTAAATTTAATTTCTTGGTTGCAAAGAATATCGGGATTAGGGGTTCTACCTAAACGGTGTTCTGTTAAGAAGTGTTCAAAAACAGAATCCCAGTATTCAGCGGCAAAGTTACGCACATGCAACGGAATTTTTAAGATGTCAGAGATCTTTGCCGCGTCTTCGAGATCTACGTTTGCAGGACAGTGCGAGTTATTATCGTCTTCTTCCCAATTTTTCATAAAAAGAGCCTCTACTTGATACCCTTCTTTTTGTAAGAGAAAGGCAGCGACAGCAGAATCAACTCCTCCGGAAAGCCCAACAATAACGCGTTTTAGGCTTGCCTTCATGACAATAAAGGATGTTTGGTCAGATTTCGGAAGACCCCCACAACCAATCCTTCAATAACGAGGTTGTGATGTTGCATATCAATTGAAATGTGGCGAACGGTGACTTCTTGATTCGATCGGATCAGCATTAACTGACCAGGAAATATTTCTGATGTTTGACTAATGGCAAGATAGTCACCTTCTAAAATGCATAATTCAGGAATTGCCTTATGGGTAAACTGTAATAGGTAATTTATCGAAGGTTTAAAAAAGGATCGATCAAGCTTACAAGTTGCAATAATATGGTTTTCAGAAAAAATGGGTTGAGAAGCACCAATGCGATCAATTTTGACAATAGGAATGCCTGTAACGCCTCGAATCAAGCGAATACCTCGTGAAGTTCCTGGAACCAGTTCAATCACGCCTTTTCGGGCAAGTGCTCTTAAATGATCTTCAGCCGCATTTGGGGAGCGAAATCCCATGGTTTTAGCAATTTCGGCACGCGTAGGAGGCGAGCCGCTGGCAGCCATATGAGATTCAATTAAGTTAAGAATTTCTTGTTGACGCTTAGTCAATTTAGTCATAAAACTTCCTGCATTTGTTAAAGTCTAAATCTTTTGAGCAGAGTACCACAAAGCTGTGCTGTTGTCCAGACTGTTTAAAAAAAGGGTGTATATATCAGGGTTTTTATTGATCTTCTTCAAAAGAAGATTTTGGACTTCGAAAGCGATGCGGATCGGAAGTTTCATTGGAAAATTCTGTAAACTCATCTTTTTCGATGTCGAACGGTCCAGACCAATCTTTTGGTGCCGCAATGGATACAACCCTCATTTCATACCAGGTATCGAGATCAACTTCTTGAATGTCACCCGAAAAAAACTGAATTTCAATACTTCCGAACTTGTCGTCTCTTGCAACAATTTCAAATTGCTCTTGATGTTCGATATCCCAGTACCAGAGTCCAACCACTGGGTATTCGTGAGCTCGAATCATGATACCTTCTCCTTAATTGTTACTTTACTAACCTGGTTAGACTTTTAATTGTTCATTCGTTCATCTAATATTTAAAAGGTGTACCTTCTCGAAGAGGGTGAATGAGGTTATGGCCTTGCAGAGGGAGTATAAATGATGGGTTGGGAGCTAGGGATAGCGGTAATAGTTGCTTTTTGGGGACTTGCTTATCTGGAAACGCCGTTGTGGGCTTGGTCCCTTTCTTGGGTTTTGTCACTGGGTGTACTACAACATATTGGAGTTTTACCTCCACTTTATCTCAATTTCTTCTGGATCTTGCTTCTTTCAAGTATTTCTATTTTAAATTTCCCTTGGTTAAGGCGGCGATTATTCACCTTTTTTTTATTTAAACAGTTTAAAAAAACACTCCCGCCTATGAGCGCTACGGAAAGAGAAGCCATAGAGGCAGGAGACGTTTGGTGGGAGCAGGGTTTGTTTCAAGGAAGACCCAATTGGGATCAATTTTTAAAGCTTCCTAAAGCTCATTTAAATGAAGAAGAACTGTATTTTTTGAATTACCCGGTTGAAGAACTGTGTTCGATGTTAAATGAGGCGGCAGTTTTCGAAAATTCACAAGAGCTGCAACCTGCTGTTTGGAATTTCCTGAAGGAAAAAGGATTTTTCGGCATGATTATCCCTAAAAGCTATGGTGGGTTAGGCTTTAGTGCCATGGCGCATTCTACCATTGTGCAGAAAATTGCAACACATAATTT
The DNA here is from genome assembly GCA_040383965.1 of Francisellaceae bacterium. Taxonomy (GTDB): domain Bacteria; phylum Pseudomonadota; class Gammaproteobacteria; order UBA6186; family Azoamicaceae; genus CADEGZ01. The sequence continues at coordinate 416 of JBEICO010000133.1, read as the reverse complement.
AGCAGCTGCCATAACAGTTATGGTTCCTAATTCCCTGGGACCGGCAGAGTTATTATTGAATTATGGAACCGAAACCCAAAAAGATCAGTACTTACAAAGATTGGCTCTTGGACAAGAAATCCCTTGCTTTGCCTTAACTTCACCCGAAGCTGGGAGTGATGCCGGGGGGATTATAGATTTTGGTATTGTTTGTGAGGGTGAATTTGAAGGAAATAAAATCATTGGCATAAAATTAACTTGGAATAAGCGCTATATTACGTTAGCCCCAGTTGCAACCGTATTAGGATTGGCGTTTAAATTGTATGATCCCGAGCAATTATTGGGTAAAGAACAAGAATTAGGAATAACCGTTTGTTTATTGCCAACGAGTCATCCTGGCGTTGAAATTGGTCTTAGACATTTTCCACTCCATCAAT
>JBEICO010000132.1:0-4171 GCA_040383965.1 Francisellaceae bacterium | reverse complement strand
TAAAAAACATGTGTTCGAATATATCGATGTGTATTATAATCGTAAGCGTCTTCATTCGAAACTGGGCTATTTGAGTCCAATAGCGTTTGAGGAAAAACAAGTTGCTTAGCAATATGTCCGTTTTTTCGGGGGAAGATCAGCCCCAACCCTCTCCCGCAAGCTGGAGAGGGAGATTAGAGTCGCAATAAACTTAATATTTACTTTGTACTTTGTTCGCGTCTGGCACTAGAAATTTCACATGCTCGCTTGCTTTTTTCCGCCAATTTCTTTTAACAACATTTGTCTTGCTATTCTGATTTTCGGATCACGCTCTTCTAAAACTGCATTTATATCTTCTAAAAATTCAGCTTTTTCAACTTCCTGTTTATCAATCAATTTATTATCATAAAGCCATTCTGCAATTTCTCTCCATCTCCAGAATGGCGATCGATCTGTAAGCTTCATAATTGGTTTAGGGAAAAATTTTCTTCTTTTATCTTTTGTCCATAACGAAACTATTTGCCGTGAATTTGATGTTCTCTTAGCAATCTCAGATTCTGTCACCCAGTCTTCCGGTGCTACACTGACTACAACCCCACCTAGAGAAGATGATTCAACATTTTTAATTGCGCTTATAACCGCTGATTTTAAAGATTCTGATTCTCGATCAAAATCTAAATAAACAGTACCATCTCGAAAATTAATAAGTGCGTCATCACACCCAGCATCATATAAACTATCTTCTAAGTTTGGCGTATTTTCGTCTACACCTTTCAAAACCAAAGTAAATTGATATATTTTTTTCATAAGCTTTCCCCTTTATCCGTATGTGGGCATGAATTTATCTTTCTCCGGATCTGCGTAGCATGCACCTCAGCGCTTTTAGGGGTCGACCATATAGACATGCTACAACCATCTCTATCTTCAAATGGACACAAGAGCCGTCCCCAAGCATGAGCTGAATCTCCAGCCTCTTTATACCTCCAACCCATTTTCTCCGCATATTGAACCGCTTCTTCAATTTCTTTCTTTGCGTGTTTTTTCCTTCCCACAAATACCTCTCAACATTTATATCTTAGCAAATATGTTGACAAATGTCAACATCAAATAACTGTATAAAGAACTAGTTTTTGATATGTATAAAAACCACAATATCAGTGTAAAAACCAAGAAACCATCGGATATTTATACGATAAAGCAATTACATTTCTACCGGTAAAGCTTTGAATCGAGATTTAGAAGCAATGTTCAAATGTTTTATCCTAAATAAATACGAGATTCGTCTTTGCGAGCGTAGCGAAGCAATCCAGAAAAGAAAACTAAAAGACGTTGAAAATAAGAATAATTTATGGGTAATGATATGGCTGGCTCTTGACATTAAACCCTATCATTTTTCCTTATATGAAAAGTATTCTTCGCGTATCCTTTCAAGAAGCTTCGCGCTAGATATGGCTTCAAAAGATATATACCATAAAATACCACTTAAAGTAATTAAAGTTATGTAGAACATATTACAGCTAATTGGAACATGGTCGTTTCCATATAAAAAAATCCAACAAATAATACAAATAAGAAATGCCGGCATTAATGATAGCTCCATTTTGAATCTAAAAGATATATTATCTATATATTTATGAATTATCCTTGAATTTTCTCCTTCGCACTTATCAAACAAATATTTGTACCATTTGTCTGAGTTTATTTTATAACATTCATCTATATGGCATTCTATTCTTGACCCTATGTTCTCCAAAATTATTCCCGCTATTAATATTAAAACAAAAGCCAAAAAATAAAACAGACCCATATGATTTTCACAATTAAAGAAGAAGGATTCATATTTCTTAATAGAAAAATAAAAGTGTAGATTAACAAATAATGAAATGGTTGCTAATGTGCCAGGCAAGACCAGTAACATTAATTGATTAAAAAGTCCCTTACTTAAACTGCTAGGCAACATGCTCATATTTAACCTCTCAATTTCTACTTAGTCATGCTTGGCGCTTGATTTTTTTTCTGCAGCCTGAGTGAGCTTTGATTCAAATCCATTAAGACAATCTGCCAAAATGCTTAACCCTTTAAACATACCCGTTTTTAAATGACTGGATATCCCTGATTTGGAAACCTCTTCCACAGTTGATCTAATAAACGATCCCAGCGGATGCATGCTTTGCAAAATGGGTCCCCCCACCTTTAGTGCCACCTCCCGATTTTCTAATAAAAAACTTCCAAGGGATTTTATAGCGCCAACAAAACTTGAAAAGGCTTTTTTAAGATCCATTTATCCAGACAACATTTTAGCTGGAATGTTAACGATGTCTTGTTTAATGCGCCCCAACTGATTTCTTTGGGTGTCATTAATATCCTTTGAGTTATATAATTCAGAGGCGCATTCTAATACTTTACCCGCAATTGGAAATATCGACGTAAAAAACTTTTGTTGTTGCGCTTTAAAAAAATCTGAGTTTGCTAGATTTTTTGTCATGCTTTCTCTTTGCTGTTGAAACCCTAAGCCAGCGGTTCTAGCTTTTTCCAATGTCTTTGAAACAACATCTATTCCACTATCCGCTTGCAATGCAGTTTTAGCAATTCGCGTCGCAAAATCTTGTAAGCTTTGAGTTTGATCTTGGCTAGTTTCAGCAGGCTCTTTCTTCTTGGGTTTCGGCATTTGAGCTCTCCTAGTGTCTATTTTAAAATAATACCTAAAATATGGGTGTTCTATTCTAAAAATAGTCAAAAAGTGCAAGAATAACCATTGCACTTACACGCAAGGTGAGGAGAAATTAAGGTTTATATTTAAGGGCAATTGTATTAGTGGCAGACACTAATGCATGGATAATGCCAAGTTCCGAAGCAGAATGACCAGCATCGCGAATAATCTGCAACTCACAACGTGGCCAGGCTTTTTGCAGAGCATAAGCTTGATCTAAAGGACAAACCATGTCATAACGACCATGGATCATAATCCCCGGAATGTCTGCTAATTTATGGGCATTTTTGATAATTTGATTAGGCTCTAAAAAAGCATTGTTCATAAAATAATGCGTCTCAATACACGCGATGCTAATAGCAGTATGGGGTTGCATAAATTGATCTACAACGGCTGAATTTGGCTGCAACGTAGAACACACACCTTCCCACTGTGACCACGCCTTAGCCGCTCCCATTCTGGCTAATTCATCTGAACTCGTTAACCGTTGGTAATAGTTTTGCAATATTTCGGATCGTTCACGCTCTGGAAGATGTTGCACAAAAGCATCCCAATGATCTGGAAACAAACAACTGGCTCCGCCTGGCTCATAAAACCAAGCCAGATCTTGTCGCCGGCATAAAAAAGTTCCCCGCAATATCATATGAATGACGTTCTCAGGGTATGTTTCTGCATACACCAATGCTAAGGTTGCTCCCCAAGAACCCCCAAATAAGACCCATTTATCTATTTTTAAGAATTGGCGAATGGCTTCTAGATCCGAAACCAAAGCCTGAGTGGTATTACTTTTTAATTCTGCATGCGGCGTCGATTGGCCTGAGCCTCTTTGGTCAAACAGCACAATGCGGTACAAAACTGGATCAAAATAGCGACGGTGATCCGCATTACACCCGCCTCCTGGCCCCCCATGGAGGAATACCACAGGTAACCCCTTAGGGTTTCCGCATTCTTCGATATACAGAGTGTGTGTGGCATCCACCGGTAATTGGTGGGTGACATATGGCTTAATACTGGGATAAAGCGTTAACATATGGTTAATATCCTACAATGCGTACCGCAGTTCTCCTATAGTCTGGAACCCCTTCCATAAGAGATGATGATCTTGTCAATCTCCAACCGACAATATTCGGTATTTGCCCAGGTGCCTCACCTGGGCATCTTTTTTTAAAGCCCTTAAGAATTGCTACGAGCCTCTCGCTTTCTATCATGCTCTTTTAAGTACCGTTTTCGTAATCGAATACTTTTAGGCGTAATTTCTACCAATTCATCGTCTTCAATAAATTCTAGCGCATACTCAAGAGTCAGCCTAACGGGAGTGCTTAAAATTATATTCTCATCACTGCCAGAAGCACGAATATTGGTTAATTGTTTTTCCTTAACCACATTCACAATAAGATCATTATCCCGCGTATGGATCCCAATGATCATTCCCTCATACACTTCTGTCTGCGGACCAATAAAAAGTCGACCTCTGGGTTGGAC
>JBEICO010000131.1:0-4240 GCA_040383965.1 Francisellaceae bacterium | reverse complement strand
CCTTGCTTTACAAATTAAAGTTCAGCTTAGAGACAAATTATCAAATTAAACCTTTAGCTTCACACCTTCTCACCGGTAGGACACAATATGTTGCATTACTTTCCCTAAATTTCCATTAGGCGTTCGAATAAATAGGTGATAATGATTCCCCATCAAACAAAATGCATGTATTTCTATTTGATATAATTGATGAGCTTCTTCTAACAAATCATAAAATAATTGTGCATATTCCTGTGTATGAAACACTTCTCGATGACACAATCCACGATTCATAACATGATACCAAGCCCCAGGATATTCTATTCTTAAAGCTCTAGCCATTGTTTACAATACACCTAATTTATTTGGTAATAAATAACAAATAACATAAAAAATTATGTTATTAAGAATACAAGTATTATGAAAAAGGAATTATTTTTAAATCCGACTTTTAACCTAGAAAAACAAAATTGAATATATTAGAAGAATTAGAGCTAGATTCCAGATCTGACCCCACATTTCAAAATGGTGCCCGGGGCCGGACTCGAACCGGCACAGATGATTAGTCCGAGGGATTTTAAGTCCCTTGCGTCTACCAATTTCGCCACCCGGGCAGTAGAAATTTCAAATTTGGAGGCTGAGGACGGAATCGAACCGACGTCCGCGGCTTTGCAGGCCGCTGCATAACCACTCTGCCACCCAGCCGCGTTAACAGTAAGTTACAAACTTGGAGCGGGAAACGAGGCTCGAACTCGCGCCCCCAACCTTGGCAAGGTTGTGCTCTACCACTGAGCTATTCCCGCACTAAGCAAGAATTCTACAGAATCGAGCCGATCTGTCAAGTTGTATTCTTAACCTCTTCCCAAGCCAAGCGTAAATATATAACCATTGACCACAAAGTAAGCAAGGCAGCCACATACATTAAGCCATACCCAAGCCAAGTAATCCAACTAATTGTTGAAGCATCTTGAGATAATAACAATAATATCGAAATCATTTGAACGGCTGTTTTAAATTTACCGATCCCTTTCACGGCAACTCTTTGCCGTTTACCAATATCCGACATCCATTCTCGAAGCGCTGATATCACTATTTCACGTCCAACAATGATGGCTGCAGGGATCGCCAACCAAACCGTATGATACTCCTGAACCAATAACACAAGCGCAAATGCAACGATCAATTTATCTGCAACCGGATCTAAAAACTCTCCAAAGGGAGACACTTGTTTGAGTTTTCTAGCTAAATATCCGTCTAGCCAATCGGTTATCGCCGCTATCGCAAAAATAGCAGCCGACACTAAATAATGCCCCTTAAAGGGTAAATAAAAAATTAAAACGAATATAGGGATCAAGGAGATCCTTAACAGGGTCAAAAGATTAGGAATGTTTAGTATCATTTCTTAATTCCCATGCAATGCCCCATACAAGCGTAGACTCATTTCTTTACTGATCCCTGGTACTTTGGCTAATTCTTCAGCACTCGCCTGCAAGACCTCTTGCAAGCCCCCAAAATACTGTAACAGACTTTGCCGTCGTTTGCTGCCAATGCCTGAAATTTCTTCCAAGGATGAAGTCTTGCGAGCTTTAGCCCGTTGTGTACGATGCCCCGTTATGGCAAACCGATGCGCTTCATCACGTATTTGCAAAATCAGTTGGAATGCCAGGGGGTTTAAAAGTACCACCGCAGGTTTTTCTTTAATAAGTCTATAAATAGTCTCAAGCCCCACTTTTCTATTTAACCCTTTAGCCACCGCGAGTAATAATACCTGTTGGATCTGTAACTCTTTTAAAACCAACTGCGCAGCCCGTAATTGACCTTTGCCACCATCCACAATAAGTATTTCAGGAAATGTTTGGCCTTCAGATTTTAACCGAGTTAGATATCGCGTCAATCCTTCTGTTAAAGCTGCCAGATCATCTCCTTTTGTTTTGGCTCTGACATTAAAACGTCGATATAACTCCTTAGCAGGACCCATACGACCAAAGACTACACAAGAAACAACCGTCGCCTCCCCTAAGGAATGGCTCACATCAAAACAGACCAGTTGCTCTGGCAATTTTTCCAAGACAAAATCTTCTTTTAACGCTTGAAATGAATTCGTTAACTCTTTTTTGGGTTTTAATCTACCCTTTAAAGCCATAGTGGCGCTTTCTTTGGCCATGGTTATCCATCGTAAGCGATTCCCTCTTGCAGCTTTCATTAACTGCACAGAGCTTCCCTTACGCTCACTCAAAAGAGCAGCCAACGCCTTTTGTGCCACCAAAGCATACGGCAATAAAATAATTTTAGGCATAGATAATGAACATTGCTCCTCACTAGAAACATAGTGTTGTAAAATAAAAGACTCAATTATTTTGTCTTCGACGGCAGTTTCCAACAATAGTAACGCCGAGGGTTTCATAAAATATTGCCGACTCCCTAACATCCTGCCTTCTCGTATCATCAAAACATGAACACAAGCTTCCTCTTCCCCAAGGGCTATGCCTAACACATCCATATCTTCTTTTTGCCCAAAAATAATTTGGTTTTCTTGAATGGAGCGAAGCAGCGCGATTTTGTCCCGGATCCTCGCCGCATCTTCAAATTGCAATTCCTGGCTGTTATCTTCCATGGTTTGGATCAGACCTTGAATGATTGTTTTACTTTTTCCCGCTAAAAAAAGACAAGCGTTTTCGACCTCTTTTTGATAATCCTCTTCCGAAATAATCCCAACGCAAGGCGCTGAACACCGCTTAATTTGATATTGTAAACAAGGACGCGATCTGTTTTTAAAGAAAGAATCATCACATTGACGCAACTTAAAAATGGTTTGTAATACATTTAAAGCTTCTCGTGCATCTCTAGAACTCGGATATGGACCAAAATAGGTATCTTTCCCCCGTTTTAAGCCTCTATGAAAAGATAGCCTTGGGAAAAGATCTTGAACACTGATTTTCAAAAAGGGATAAGATTTATCATCTCGAAACAGAACATTATAACGCGGTTTTTCTGCTTTGATCAGGTTGCTTTCAAGTAGTAGTGCTTCTCGCTCGTTGCGTGTTACCGTAACTGATATGGAATGTACTTGTTTAACAAGCTGCAGGGTTTTGGCGTCTAATTGTCTTTTAAAATAACTGGTAACTCTTTTTTTTAAATTCTTAGCCTTACCAACATACAAAACTTGACCGCTCTCATCCAACATCGAATAAACACCTGGACGAGTCGTTAAATTAGCTAAAAAAAGATCCAGTGTGCTCAGGAACTCTCCGTATCTAAAATGCCATGACGCATGGCGAGCAAGGTTAATTCAACATCACTTTCTATATTGAGCTTTTCATAAATCCGATAGCGGTAACTATTAATCGTTTTCGGGCTTACATGTAATTTTTCAGAAATTTCTTGGACATTTTGACCAGAGGTGATCATGATCGTCACTTGCATTTCACGTTCCGACAACAAATCAAATGGGGATTTTTCAGGATCGGAAAATGACTTCAAAGCTAATTGTTGTGCGATATCCGGACCTAAATATCTTTTGCCAGAATGAACCGCACGAATGGCGCTAACCATTTCTTCTAGTAAAGCCCCTTTTGTTAAGTAGCCACTAGCTCCCGCTTGCAGTAATTTACTGGGAAAAGGTTCACTGTCACAGGTTGTTAAAGCAATAATTTTGATATCAGGATCATGACGAACCATTTTTCGTGTCGCTTCAAGCCCACCAATCCCAGGCATTTTCACATCCATCAGCACAACATGGGGACGTTTTTCTTTAGCGAGTTTTACCCCGTCCTCCCCACAATTAGCCTCTCCCACCACTTCGATGCCTTGCACATCTGAAAGCAAGCGGCTAATTCCCGCTCGAACGAGATCGTGATCATCAACCAGTAATACTTTTATCAAGGTTGTCAAAATGAAGACACTCCCAAACAAATGCCATGGTTCTTTAAGCTGTTGCTGGCCTACCGGCCTAAACTCTGACTGCCTTTCCCAGCCAAAGCTTTAGCGAATCTGGCGGAGAGACAGGGATTCGAACCCTGGGAGGGGGATCGCCCCTCAACGGTTTTCAAGACCGCCGCTTTCAACCGCTCAGCCATCTCTCCGGGTCCCCATTATAATGAAGCAACCATTAAAAGACGAGCGACTTATTTAGTTTGCTTATCCACTAAAACTAACACAATTATCCTATATATTTAACAAAATAGCTTACTTTGCTTTTAAACAGATAAGTGCTGTCTTATTTAACGAATCGGTTACGCTGAGAGAGGTAGATGCTAATAAT
>JBEICO010000130.1:0-4261 GCA_040383965.1 Francisellaceae bacterium | reverse complement strand
GCCGGCGGATCTGGAAAAGTTCAAAAACTATTGATTGAGTCAGGCTCTTATGTAAAAGAAGGAACTCCGCTGGCACATTTAGTTGCTGCTCCAGAAGTGAATGCGCCGTTTAGCGGTTACCTTACAGATTGGTTAGTAAAACCCGGGGAATATGTTGCAGCAGGTACGGAATTGGTTGACTTAGTGAATACGGAAATTTTGTCTTTAACTTATAAAGTTCCGGAAAGTTATGCTTCGAAGCTGGAAGTGTCTCAACCGGTAGAAGTGAGTGTTAAAGCATTTCCTGATGAAGTTTTTCAAGGAGTGGTTGAATTTGTCTCTCCCGTGGTTGATAGAAAAACATACACCATATTAGTCAGAGCAAGTGTTAAGAATCCTAACCAAACTTTATGGCCTGGAATGTCAGCTCATGTGCGTCAAATATTAGCGACTCATCCAAAGGCATTAGTTGTCCCAGAAGCTTGTTTAATTTTGACCATGGAAGGATATGATGTTTTTGTTATTGCAGATGGGAAGATCCAAAAACGCACCCTTAAAATTGGGGTGCGACGTGGCGGGAGGGTTCATGTGCTCTCCGGTATCACTTTAGGAGAATCGGTTGTGATGGTTCGGACAAATTTAGTGACGGAAGGTGCTAATGCTATTGCCCATGATTGGACAGGGGATTGGTAATGCCGTTTTCTGAAGTTTTTGTTCGTCGTCCGGTGATGGCAGTTGCCATTAATTTAGTGCTACTCATTATGGGGTTGGTGGCTTATCATCATTTAGATCTCCGCCACAAACCCAATCTGGCGCAAAACGAAGTTGAGATCAATACCATCTACCCTGGGGCTAGCAGTCTTGCCGTTGAACATCAGGTAACTAAACCGCTAGAAGACGCCTTGGCAGGATTGGATGGGGTACGGAAGTTAAGTTCCACCAGTCAGGACAGCCAAAGCAATATTCATATCAAGTTTAAGCCTGGGGTGAATAATCAATATGCTCTAGGGCAAATTCGCGATCGAGTACTAGGTGCGATGAGTGTTCTGCCGGAATCGGTGAAACGCCCTGAGATCCAAGAAAAAACTGAAAGTAATGAGCCACTCTTATACATGAAGTTTGAGGATAAAACTCGCAGTGTTGCGGAACTTTCAGATTATGTACGCCGAGTTGTTGAGGATCGCTTGCGGTTAGTGGAAGGGGTTGCCACAGTTGGCCATTTTGGAAACAAGTTATATATAGTGGCTGTGAAACCAGATCCGGCATTATTGATGCAACATGGCATAACGGTGAAGGAGATAGTGGATGCTTTACGCCGTGAAAAAGTATTTGCATCTGGTGGTGAAGTTGAGGGAATAACCGCAAAGGAATCTGTGGTATTAACCGCCATGGTGGAAAAGCCAGAAGATTTTGGAAACGTGACAGTAAAGTTAACGGAAGGAAATCGAGTAACTCTTAATAATGTCGCTAGTGTTTCAGTATCAGAAAAACCAACGTACCTTCATATTCGAGATGATGGTCAAAATATTATTGGATTAAGTGTATTTGCTAAACCAAGCGCTAATCCATTATTGGTAGCAGAGCGGATTTATGCTTTTGTGAATAATTTAAATAAAACCATGCCACCTTCAATGCATGCCACCATAACATTTGACGTGACTAAGCCTTTTGCTGCAGCGTTTAATGAAATGCGGCATACATTATGGGAGGCAATTGCTTTAGTTGGGATCATTGTTACTTTATCTTTGGCATCTGTTAGAGCTGCTATTTTACCTATGATTACAGTACCGTTATGTTTGATCGGTGCTTTTGTTTTGATGTGGATATGCAACTTTAGTCTTAACCCGGTAACTTTGTTGGCTTTGGTACTAGCAGTAGGTTTAGTAGTAGATGATGCGATTGTGGTGGTTGAAAATATTTATCGCCATATGGAAGAAGGAAAAACTGCTTTTGATGCTGCCAGAAAGAGTATGAAGGAAATTAGTTTTGCGGTAGTGGTAATGACCATCACTTTGGCAGCTGTTTATATTCCTTTAATGTTTCAAGTGGATGATTCCGCTATTATGTTTCGCGAATTTGCTTGGACTTTAGCAGGTAGCGTGATTATCTCTGGTTTTGTTGCGCTCACTCTAACGCCCGCATTGGGCGCTAAGTTTTTAAAAGAGCACAAGCGAGTGGTTTTTTGGGATCGGTTATCTTTAAATTACCGTGCATGGCTTGAGATAGCGCTTAAAAACCCAGGAAAGATCAGCGTCTTATTGGTTTTTATTGCTACCTGTGGCGTTTATGGTTTAAATAAATTGCCATCCGAATTAATTCCAGGTGAAGATGAAGGCTTCATTCAAGGTTCTATTTTTTCGGATAATCCCGTATCTGAAATTGTTCGTGAGGGATGGTTTAAAGATGTAGAAGCAGTGCTAAAAAAAGTACCCGAGCAAGAGCGGGTATTAACGGGTGTTTGGCAAGATACATGGATATGGTGGTCTATTGTTTTAAAACCGAGCGATAAGAGGGATCGAACTAGTTTTGAAATTATTAAAACATTAAGACCTGAATTGAAAAAAATTGTTGGGCCTCAAGTTAATATTAATGAAAACTCTGGATTGGAAGGAGACAATTCCTTAAAAATAGTGGTGCAGTATTCAGGGGATCAATCAAAATTGGTTGAAACTTTAAATACCATTATGGCTGAGGCCAGAAAACATCCTGTTTTTGCGACGAGTTTTTTAATGAGCGAGCAGACCTGGGAGAAACCGCGTTTAAAAGTCATTGTGGATAGGGAACTGGCCGCAGAATTAGGTGTAGCAGTCAACGCAATAGAAGATACGTTATATACCTTTTTATCGGGAAAAAAAGCGACAGACTATAACTTTCAAGGCTTAGATTATGATGTACAAGTACGAGCACCCAAGGAACTAAGATCTGAATTTGAAAATATAAATGCCTACTTTGTGGCAAGTGCCGAAGGCAACTGGGTGCCTTTAGGAAGCCTTGTTACCTTAAAGGAGGTTTTAGATCCTAATCAAATTAAACATTATGATCGGATGCGGGGTGCTGCGATTACGGTTGGGTTAGCGCCTGAGCTAGCCATGGATAAAGCCTTAGAAATTTTAGAGCCGATCGTAAAAAAGCATTTGCCTTTGGATGCTCGCTATCGATTTGGGGGTAAAGCAGAGCAATATGAGCAATCTAAAAATGCCATGTGGTTGAATTTTGCGTTAGCCCTAGCCTTTATTTATTTGGTACTAGCTGCATTATTTGAAAGCTTTGTACATCCTTTTGTGGTGTTATTAACCGTTCCACTTTCCATTACAGGTGCCGTTTGGGCGATTGCGTGGACGGGAGGAACTAATAATATGTATACCTCAATTGGTTTAGTCACACTAATTGGTCTTATCACCAAGCATGGTATTTTAATTGTTGATTTTGCCAATCGTCAACGAGCGACAAATTTGCCTATTTTGGAGGCGGTATTATCTGCAGCTCAATCTAGGCTTCGCCCTGTATTAATGACGACGTTTGCAATGCTCTGTGGCGCCATGCCTTTATTATTTAGCGTAGGAGCAGGTGCCGTAGCCCGTAAAGACATTGGTTGGGTAATTATTGGCGGTATGAGCATGGGTACTGTGTTTTCGTTATTTGTGGTTCCGGTTGCCTACGCTTGGGTGGCGAAATGGACGAAAAGTTCGAATTAACCCTCACCCGGGGCTACGCGCCACCTTCACGCTCCGCAACTTGGATCATTATTCTCAGATGGGAGTGCTTTGTGAATTGGAAAAGGTTCTAATTCACATAAAGCACTATACCGTTTGATTGTAAAACCTTCTTTTGCAAATAGATTTAATAAACCTTCTTCTCCGAGTAAGTGAGTAGCGCCAACGGCGATTGAAGTGGTTTTGCCAAATGATTTTTCTAAATGAGGTAAAATGGTTCTCATCCAAAGTTTGTTACGTGCATTGCAAATTAAAAATTCTTTGGGATCTGCTAATCCTTCTTTTAAAATTTCCCTTAAATCTCCTGCCAAATAGTACTTAGAAGAGCTATCGATAGATGATTTAACTTGATGATCTTTTTCACTATTTAATAGATCTTCAATCAGTAACAATGACTCTTCATTTGATAATTTGTCGAATCCATAAGCTTCAATTCGATCGCAGTATGTTTCTAAACTCAAAATAAATTTCTTTTGAGATCCAAATTTTGTCATTAGTTCTGTGTCCATCCCCATGGAATATTCCTTTCCTGTTTTTATAACAAAGAGCAAGCAGTAAATAATCCAAAG
>JBEICO010000129.1:0-4263 GCA_040383965.1 Francisellaceae bacterium | reverse complement strand
GTTCTTGCGCTGCTAACTCTGGGCTGTATTTTTCCAGCTCATGCACAATTGCTTTAGCCCTAATAGCAGGATCACTTCCATCAATAGGATCAATATCCACCAGATGTAATAATAACCGGGTACGACTTAAGTGTTTTAAAAACCTAAGCCCTAAACCTGCCCCTTCTGCAGCACCTTCAATGACTCCCGGGATATCAGCAATCACAAAACTTTGGTTTGGACCCACATACACCACACCTAAATGAGGATGTAGCGTCGTAAATGGATAATCGGCTACTTTAGGCTTGGCAGCAGAAATTGCCCCAATTAAGGTTGATTTTCCGGCATTTGGTAATCCCAGTAACCCTACATCGGCTAATAATTTGAGTTCTAAGCGTAAACGACGGGTTTCACCCAATCGACCTTTGGTGAATTTTCGAGGCGCTTGATTACGGCTGGTTTTAAATCTAATATTTCCAAGGCCATGAAAGCCACCTTTAGCAACTAATAAGCGTTCTTGAGGTTTTAAGAGATCTCCCATCATTTCATGGGTATCGGCATCCCAAACCACAGTGCCGACCGGTACTTTTAAAACCAAATCATCGCCACTTTTTCCAGTACATTCACTGCCCATACCCCCTTGGCCATTTTTAGCTCTATGGTGTTGGTGAAAGCGGTAATCAATAAGCGTATTAAGATTGGGATCGGTTTCAAAATAGATACTACCCCCATCACCGCCGTCACCGCCGTTGGGGCCCCCAAATGGAATAAATTTTTCGCGTCTAAAGCTCATACAGCCATCGCCGCCCTTACCGGCAATGACTGTGATTGTGGCTTCATCTATAAATTTCATAAGGCAATATCATTCAAATAAAGAAAATGAAACAGGAAGCCTTAAAAAACTTTTATTCTTATTTTGACTTGTCTTTAAGCTGCAGCGACTGAACTATCCACTGAAGGAACAATGCTAACAAAACAACGGCTCTTAGGGCCCTTGATCTCAAATTTGACAATACCAGCCATTTTGGCAAACAACGTATCGTCCTTACCGCGCCCAACATTCAATCCTGGGTGATACCGGGTGCCACGTTGGCGGATCAAAATATTTCCCGCTTTAACTAGCTGGCCACCAAATCGCTTTACGCCTAAACGTTGCGAATGAGAATCTCGTCCGTTTCGTGAGCTACCGCCTGCTTTCTTGTGTGCCATGTTATCCTACCCTTCGTTAAACTTAAGCTGCCTTAATATTAGTAATTTTGACTTCGGTATACCACTGACGATGTCCCTGGGTCTTTATATGATGTTTGCGGCGTTTCATTTTAATAATACGAATTTTTTTAGCGCGCCCATGCCCTACGACTTCCGCTTTCACCACACAACCGGAAACATAAGGAGCACCTACATGGGTTTTATCCCCATCAGAAACCATAAGTACCTTATCAAACTCAATAGAAGAATTGGCTTCTTGCTCTAATTTTTCTAACTTAAGAGACTGACCCTCTTGGACTCGATATTGTTTACCGCCACTGACGATAACCGCGTATATCATTGGATACCCCACTCAAGACAAAAACTGATTACATAAGGTTTGATATGGTACGAAAAAGACACCCAACTGGCAAGATCTTTTTTATCCATATGCTGGGGTCAGGTCCAAACTATAGACATTAGAGGCAAAAGGCTATTAAAAACATTTTAAGATATCTGATGGAATTTAAAATTAATGTCTATTGTTTGGACCTGACCCCAGCATACTTGATATAACGCCACCATAAGCTGTATATTCAACCCCTTAAACAGGATAAAGAGACCATGCTTTTAGACCCCATCAAATCACTTGTTCAAGACGACCTGCTTGCGGTTGATGATTTGATCGCCAATAGTATCCAATCCAAAGCAAGTATAATAAATAATTTAGGGCAATATATCGTCCAAAGTGGGGGCAAACGGCTACGGCCGCTGGTAGTTCTTCTAACCTCTAAGGCTTGTGGATATACGACAGATCATCATATCCCTTTAGCTGCCATCATTGAATTTATTCATACCGCCACCATTCTCCATGATGACGTCGTCGACGAATCCAAATTAAGGCGCGGTAAAGACACAGCCAATGCAAAGTGGGGCAATGAAGCAGCTGTTTTGGTTGGAGATTATCTCTATTCAAAGGCATTTCAAATGCTGGTTAGCATTGGAAATACACAAGTGATGGACGTTCTTGCCAATGCCACCAGCATTATGGCAGAAGGTGAAGTACTACAATTATTAGAGCGCCACAATATAAAAACCACTGAAACAGACTATCTCAATATTATTCGCAGTAAAACCGCCAAATTATTTGAAGCCTCTGCGCAAATTGCAGCTATCCTAGCTCATACCAAACCAGAAATTGAAAAGTCCATGGCACAATTTGGTATGCATTTAGGCACTGCCTTCCAATTGATAGATGATGTTTTAGACTATGAAGCCTCAAATGAACACACCGGAAAAACGATAGGAAATGATCTAGCAGAAGGAAAAGTGACCCTTCCTCTTATTTACCTCTTACAAAATGGCACAAAAGAAGAGATCCAATTGATCCAATCTGCCATTCAAGAAGGCGGCTATGAACATTTCCCAATTATTCAAGAAATTATTCATACCAGCAAGGCACTGGAATACACCAGAAGTTTAGCCAAAGTAGAAATTATGAAAGCCAAAGAAGCCTTACTCAACTTGTCTGAAACTCCCTATCGAGAGGCTTTATATTCACTGGCCGACTTTGCCTTAGAACGCAATTATTAAATTGCCAACTCCCTAAAACTCTTGTATCTTGTGGAAAACTATCTAGAGCTTCGGGGTGTAGCTCAGCCTGGTAGAGCACTGCCTTCGGGAGGCAGGGGTCGCAAGTTCAAATCCTGTCACCCCGACCAATTTATGCTGGGTTAGGAATTAATTTTCCATTCTGTAACGAATAAACCGTAGCATCTAAACTGTCCACAAAAGGCTGATCATGGCTCGTCAGTAAAACAATATATCCTTCGTCTTTTAATTGATGGATATGTTGCGCCAATTCTGATTTTAAACGTGTGTCCAAAGCAGAGGTTGGCTCATCCAAACAAAGGATTTTGGGTTGAATGGCAATAGCCCTTGCGATAGCTAAACGTTGTTTTTGACCCCCGGATAATTGAGAAGGATATTGTTTGGCTTGCAGCGTTAAGTCATATTTTTCTAATAATGTGAAAGCAATGGCTTTAGAATCTTCTTTTGATTTTTTTAAACCATACTTTAATCCCATCATAACATTATCTAAAACACTAAGATTGTTAAAAGATCCAAAACCTTGAAAAACCAAAGTCATTAAATGTTTTGAATGTAAGGTTTTAGGAAGCACTTTTTCTCCATCTAACAATAACTCACCAGAATCTAACTTTTCTAAATTATTCAAGATCCTAAATAAGGTGGATTTTCCAGATCCCGATGGCCCTAAAAATACCCCAATAGAGCCATAAGGTTGAGAAAAACAGATATTTTCTAATATGGGTTTACCCTGAAAGGATTTACAAATATTTTTCACTTCAAGCATGGCTACTTATCCTTTTTTCAAGATATAAAACGGCTAAAGAAAGCGTTAAAGTCATGGCTAAATACAATACACAAACCATAGAATAGCTACTTATGGCATCAAAGGTTTTGTGCATCATCAGCTCACCTTGTTTGGATAACTCAAACACTCCAATCACCGATGCCAAACTAGAATCCTTGATGAGAGTAATAAACTCATTTCCCAAGGTTGGTAAAGTCAGCCTGAAGGCTTGAGGAAAAATAATAAGGCGTAGGGTTTGTAAATCCGATAATCCTATTACTTTTGCTGCCTCATGCTGCTCTTTTCCGACCGCCAAGATACCACTTCGAATAATATTCGTAACATAAGCTCCGCTATTCAAACCAATTGCTATAACCGCTGTCCAAAACGCAGGGATATAAATATTAGAACTAGGTAATACAAAAAATAAAAATAGAATTTGGATCAGCATGGGTGTACCACGGATTAAATTAATATAGGTATGCACAAGCACGTTGACAACAGGATTCTTTTTAAACAAAAGAATCGCCAGTAGAGTTCCAAGCGTGAACCCTATGATGCACCCTAGAGTAGCAATGCTTATGCTTACCCATGCACCCTTGGCAAGCAGAGGACCATACTCCTGAATCACCTGAAGCGTCATCATAATAAACCCCATTTTTTTTGTAATGTATCAATGGTTCCATCTTGCTTCATTTCCAACACAACCTTTTTCATTTCCT
>JBEICO010000128.1:0-4338 GCA_040383965.1 Francisellaceae bacterium | reverse complement strand
ATTGGAAACTATTTTAAGGAACGGAAAAATAGCGGTTTTGTTGAAGGGTTGAATAACAAAGTTAAGGTTTTGAAAAGGCGCTGTTATGGATTGATAAAAATTGGAACTTTATTTCAACGA
Organism: Francisellaceae bacterium; assembly: GCA_040383965.1. Taxonomy (GTDB): domain Bacteria; phylum Pseudomonadota; class Gammaproteobacteria; order UBA6186; family Azoamicaceae; genus CADEGZ01. The sequence continues at coordinate 4,218 of JBEICO010000128.1, read as the reverse complement.
TTATTTTTAGATCTGCAAGGGTTTGCATGTTATGCGTAAATGCTTTCTACAGAATTGTAGGAGAACCCCGGTTATTACACCATGTGCAAAAGGCCGGTGCAAAATTACTAACAGTTGGAGATGATAATCAATTTAAAGCCGTCGATGCGGGCGACTTCTTTAGAAAACTGATAGCCATGGCCAAAACCCATGACACCTTGTGTTCTCTTGAAAATATCTTGCGGCAAAAAGAACCCTGGATGCGGGAAGCTTCTCTTTCATTGGCGGAGCTTAAAACGTATGAAGCGTTAGCTCAATATGAAAACCATGGCCTTGTTGAAAGAATAGCGCCGGGGTTAGAGGGAATACAATTTGTTGCCAAAAGTTATGTTGAAAAACTCACCGCACAACCAGAGCAAACGGGACTGTTATTGGCTTCCACCAATCTACAGTGTGAATCCTTAAACTTAGCCGTCAGAAGCATTTTAAAAGAACAAGGGGTGTTGTCATCCGAAGACTTTAATATTCAACATCGAGCCTTTTCCATTAATGACAAAGTCATTTTCTTAAAGAATGATCGAGAAAAAATCATTACCCTCTATGATACCAAGACCCATCAAAAAACCACGGGTTTTATTAAGAACGGTACCCGGGGACAGATTGTGGATTATAAACCCATAGACTCAAAAAATGCGTCTTATGAAGTCACCATTAGTCTCGATGCCAATACCTATGCCCGATTTAATTCTCAAGATTATGTAGAATTGAATCATGCTTATGCTACCACTCTACATAAAGCTCAAAGGCAAACCGTGGATTGGTCTTATATTGTTGCTTCTAAGAATATGGATGCCTTTGCCACTTATGTTGCGCTCACACGGCACCGAGATGAAGCGAAGGTATTTTATGATGAAAAAAACTTTGTGGACTTTAAGGCGTTACAGTCCTCTCTAGGTCGCGTTATTCATAAAGATTTAGCGATAGACTATACCATTGCCGCGGAGCATCAATTAGCCTGGGAGAATGTGCAAGAATATAAACTTTTAGGCCAAGATTTATCCGCCGTCCTTCAAGAGCAAAATTGGGAAGGATATCAATCCCTAAATGCAGAACGAGTTGCACTTGGAAAAATTATTTTAAATGAATGGGAAGACCATGCGCCTTATGCGAGACAAGCCGGTATTACCCAAGAGTCTATGGCTATTGCTTGTGGTGAAAAACTTCGCCCCTTATCTTTGGCAGAATTAGAAGCGAAGTCCAATGTAAATACCTATGCAGAAAAAGCCTTACAAGCTCGTCTTATTTGGCGCGAAATCAGACAAACCCATCCCGGTAAAAATTGTTACCAACATGAACGTTATGCAGAATTTACCACCTTAAGGCAAGAAAGGAACGAACTTGCAGTTTTAATGGTAGAGCAAAAACCCTTATATCGAGAATGGGTAAGGGATTTAGGTAAAGCCCAAGGTGTTGGCTGGAAGACTTTAGAGTCTCAAGCAACCCAAGGGATGGATTTTAAAGGTTCAGAAAAAAGCCCTTTAAGAGAACCTATTTCGGAAAGTGTGATCCAACCTTCCAAGAGACCCGCTGTTTATAGAGAGCATTTTGTCAGGGTAGAGCCGCAACAAGTTAAAGACGAATTGCAACAAAAAATAGGATTGCTGGCACATACACTGTTGGGCGATCCGCAGCATAAGAATGCCAGAGAATGGCGATATGGAAACAAAGGCTCTATCTCAGTCTGTGTGGCTGGCACCAAACAAGGCTTATATGCAGATTTTGAAGCGGGTTCTTACGGTGGACCTTTAAAGCTTATTCAGGATAGATTAAGCGTTGATCACAAGGAAGCTTATAAATGGGCTATGGATTGGCTAGGACATTCTCGTACTCCGTCTCAGCGTATGCATTCTCTGGAATTTAAGTTGGAAGCCGCTGTTAAACAAACTACTCAAGAAAAGCAATGGATCCCAATTTACCCGGTTCCCCTGGATAAACAAAATCCAGATTTAAAACTCGATAAGAATTTATCCTATCAGTTAACTCAACACAACAGATCTGAAGTTGCACGATATCCTTATAAAGATGCGGGTGGCAATTTATTAGGTTATGCCGTAAGACTTGAAAACAAGCAGGGTGAAAATGTGGTATTGCCGTTAACGTATTGCCAAGACGAAAAAGGCATGCAGCAATGGCGTTGGCAAGGGTTTGGCAGTGATAGACCATTATATGGTTTAGAGCGTTTAGCTCAATATCCTGACAAATCGGTATTAATTGTAGAAGGCGAAAAAACCGCCGATCATGTGCAATCTTTATTCCCAGACAGAGTAGTGATTAGTTGGCCGGGCGGAACGGGTGCAGTTCTACAAGTGGATTGGTCTCCTATTATTGGTAAAAACATAACACTTTGGCCAGATAATGATAAAGCAGGCCATAAGGCCATGGAGCAAATTGAAAACCACTTGATTAAATTGAGCCAAGAAAAAGGATCTGAATCTCAGATTCAAAAAGTAGTATTGCCATTAGAGACACCTGGCAAATGGGATCTGGCAGATCCGTTGCCACAGGGATGGTCGTCGAATAAGCTAGAAGATTTATTAGGCTCTAGAGAAAAATCTGAAAAGTTTTTGATGTCTAAAGCTGATATCAATGATTTGTTAAGAAAAAACACTATTCCGGAGATTAAATCTGTTTCAAATCATTTTAAAGATGGGACTAAGTATTTTTATGAGCAGATGTTACATTGGTACGAAGTATTAGGTGTTTCTCTGTCAACAGAAAAGCAACAGCAATTGTTAGAAAAAGCTGTTATATCACAAGCTTTAGTCTCTCAAGCAAAACAAGGATATTGTTTTGGGAATTCGCATTTGGAGGCAAAGCTTCGCTCAGAAGTTCTTGCTTTGATTGCCGCTGGATTGATACAACAGCATGGGGATAAAGGATATAAGCCTAAGTTTTATTTAGAACAAGCAAATCGTATTTTGGCGGAGCAAAATGGTGTTAAAAAAGAGAACTTACATAAAGAATACCAATTAATTTACCCAGATAGAACCGAGCGTGAAATTAAGCTTTTGGTTGATCAGGATTATATGTGCAGAAACATTATTAACAAAGCATTAGATCCTGCTACACAACAAAAAATATTGTCCGCCACTCATCCGTTCATGGTATTAGAACAGCAAGGTGAGATCTTGAAGTCGATTGAAACTGTTGTTAGAGAGCAGGTGCCTTGTTATAAAAAAGAAACGGATAAAAGTGTTTCTCCAGTGTTGGAACGTCAGTTTATGAGTCTTGCAATACGTGGAGAGAATTCGCCCAAAGAGATATTAGAGAAATCAATTCAAAACACAAAAAATCTTCAATCTTTGTTAGAGCAGCGTCACCAACAACTTGTTCAAACTAAAATGCAAGAAATTTCTGTTTCCAAAGATCAAGAAAAAGAACGGTAACGCTTTGTTTTGTTAATCTCTCTTATTTTCCAATTTTTTAAGACCGACTCCAACCTTTGCGAGAAAAATGAGCACCATAGTATGCTAGAAGTAAAAAAGTAAAAATACTAAAAGCAGCAGATAGAATGAGTGTCTCTATTATTAAAAGAAAGCTAAATACAGACCCTATAATGAAGAAGTGATTTGAGGTAAATCCTGCAGCCATGCTAAATGTTACGATCATAATAGCTCCGTATACCATTAAAAACATAAAGGTTTTTTTTGCTGCTGTACATTGAGTGTGTTCGGGGCATCCAAATACCTTGTTTAGCTCATTAACCAGAAGTTCTTTTAGCATACTAATGTCCTTAATATTGATGAAAATAACTTGTATTATACAAACTCACGTTGCCGGGTGCAATAAGTTTAAAACCCATTATATGTTGTCGTCTCTTATTCTATTGGCTCTGGCTGTAATTCAAGACGTATGGGTTCTCTAGGTTCAAAAGAACTCACGTTTCTTTGCGATTTATATAGATCAAACGTAAGCTTTGTAGCTGGTAAATTCCTAGGAAACTTTAAAAAAGCTTCAAGATTATTTAATTTCATAATTTCAGAAGATGGGATCAATGGCCTAATTTTTTGTTGAGCTGATAAAGAGACGCCGTCTCGGATCTGGTGTGTCCTACCGGTGATGTAGTTTGACATGCATGCCAAAGCTTTAATTCAATTTTGAATATCTTTTAAGCCCAACAAGACTTAATGCCATCAACATGATAGGTTATAATCCTACATTCCAAAAACCATGCCATAT
>JBEICO010000127.1:0-4368 GCA_040383965.1 Francisellaceae bacterium | reverse complement strand
GGCACTACATTACTCATGTTATCTCCTTGCTTTACAAATTAAAGTTCAGCTTAGAGACAAATTATCAAATTAAACCTTTAGCTTCACACCTTCTCACCGGTAGGACACTATTTTACTGGTGTCTACTCATTTCCCAAATTCCAAGTGAAAGAGATTAATCATATCCACCTGATTCAAGTTCGCGCATATAATCATTGAGCCAAGTAATTGCCACCCCGAATCCGTCATAAGATACAGGACTTCGATATCGCCCTATTTTTGGACCTCTTTGGATTGTAATAGCAAGTCCTTCATCTATCCTATTCATTGTGCAATTAAAGTCATTTTCATCAATGCCTTTTTTTTTTGAGTATATCGCGTACGTCTTTCAACACGCTCTCACCCCCTTGTTGTAGAAGAAGATCTGATAACTTAATATCCATAGTGATGTTCCCTAGAAGTTGAATGTTTGGTAATACACTCTCTTAAACCCTTAGAAAGAATAGCTTAAAATACTATTCAAAAACCATTCTCTCAGACATATTAGTAATTTCCCTTAAACTCATTTCTGTTTGCTTTAATGTATCTAAATAGTCTTATGTATTTATCTTAGACTGAGCCCCTTTAATTTTCCAGAAAGTATATGACGCATTTTTGCATGCATGTAAGTACCTGTATTATCGGAGGATATACCGTTAATATTACAGATACTTTTGGGTTAGAAACTGTAAAATAAGTGTTTTTTATATAGTTATCAAGAGATATTATCACCCGAAGCCTGCAAATCCGCATGATAAGAAGATCGCACTAAAGGACCGCTCGCCACGTGGGTAAAGCCTATTTCTTCAGCAAATACTTTAAATTCATGAAAAGTCTCTGGCGTGACAAAGCGTTGTACCGGTGAATGGAATTGGCTAGGTTGTAGATATTGTCCAAGCGTGAGCCTATCACAATCGTATTTTCGCATTTCTTGTAAGACTTCTTTGATTTCTTCATCAGTTTCACCCAATCCCAACATTAAACCAGACTTGGTAGGAATGTGTGGGAATCTGGCTTTAAATTCTTTTATCAAGGTTAAAGACCAGGTAAAATCTGATCCAGGACGTACTGCTTTATAAAGCCTGGGGATTGTTTCAACATTGTGATTAAATACATCGGGCGGAAATTTACTTAAATTATCTAATGCTAATTCCATGCGACCTCGAAAATCCGGAACCAGTATTTCAATTTGAATGGTGGGGCAGAGCGCGCGAATTTCTCGAATACAATTTGCAAAGTGTTCTCCGCCTCCATCCTTTAGATCATCTCGATCAACGGATGTGATAACGACGTAACGTAACTGCATGGCGTGGATAACATTTGCTAGATTAATGGGTTCTTGGATGTCTAATGGATCGGGTCTACCATGAGCGACATCACAGAAAGTACAACGGCGCGTACATTTATCTCCCATAATCATGAACGTTGCGGTTCCATGACTAAAACATTCATTCAGATTGGGGCAAGAAGCTTCTTCACAAACGGTATGGAGTTTATGCTCTCGTAACAGCTGTTTTAAATTTGCCACTTTTGTGGATTGCGTGGCTCGAATACGGATCCAACTGGGTTTAGGTAAAAAGTGCGTACTGGGCTCAATCTTAATTGGGATGCGAGCCATTTTGGCTTGGCCTTTTTGTTTATCCGTTGGGTTAGGGGTAGTCATATAAGTACAGTGTAACCTAAAAGTTGGGTTAAATGAGCTACAAGTCTTGATCCTACGGCAGCGGTTTGGATAGAAGGCACAAAATCGAGCATTTGTACCACTTTCAGATTGGGGTAGCCGCAAGGGTTTATGTTTTGAAAAGGCGCTAAGTCCATTGCAACATTGAGACTTAAGCCATGATAACTACACCCTCGTCGAACTCTAAGGCCTAAGGAAGCTATTTTATGTTGGGTAACATAAACACCGGGTGCTTTGGATTGCGTGCTCCCAGTGATCTGATAAGTGCCTAGTAATTGAATGATGGCTTGCTCCATAGCCTCTATTAATTTTTTGACACCACACTGGTTTCGTTTGAGATCTAATAAGAGATAAATAATGACTTGCCCAGGACCATGATAGGTCACTTGCCCACCCCGATCAGATTGAACCACTGGGATGGCACCAGGGTCTCGTATATGTTCAGGCTTTCCCGCTTGGCCTTGAGTATAAACGGGGAAATGCTCGACTAGCCAACATTCATCTATGGTATTTGAATCACGGTTATGCGTAAATTCGCGCATCTTATTCCAAGTTTCTAAGTATTCTTTTAATCCCAAATTTCTGATAATCACTGTTTTAGATGTCATAAATCATAACACCATAAGAACTCTAGGATGACTGGAAAGTGCCCTATAAAGCGCATCCAGTTGTTCTTGGCTGGTTGCATTAACCATGGCTGTAATGGAAAGATATTTACTTTCAGCGCTTAATTTTAAAGAAATAGCGCCTTCTCCTAAATCAGGAACATGTTGATTTAAAATTTCAATCACGATCCCCTCAAAGGCATCGTCTTTAAATCCGATAATTTTAAGGGGAAACTGGCAAGGAAAGTTTAGTAATTTCTGCTGCATAAAGATCCCACATTTTTTCCCATAAGGGACCTGGATTTTGAGTTCCTACTGGATGTTCATTTAATTGAAACACAGGAGAAACACCTCGTGTAGAACTGGTGATCCAAATTTCATCGGCTTTTAAGAGATCGCCCTCAGAAACTTTGGTTTCTCGATAGGGGATCTTATTTTTTTCAGCAATCATTAAGATAATATCTCGGGTGATCCCACTTAAAAGTTGAGAAGACTTAGGAGGTGTTATAATAACGCCGTGCCTAACAATAAAAAAATTACTAATGGTGCCTTCAAATGCATAACCGGTATTCATAATAATGGCTTCATCAAAGCCGGCGTCCTTCGCTTTTTGATGCATTAAAACATAGGCTAGTCTGGAAGTGGTTTTAATATGACAATATTTCCATCGAAGGTCCGTTACCAGGGTTATTTTCATGCCTTTGGCTTGTTCGGCTTTGCTCATTCTGGGTTTGGGATAACTCACTGCAAACACCGTGGGAATGATTTCTTTTGGAAACGGATGCTCACGCAGGGGCTGAAATCCTCTCGTGATGTGTAAGTAAATGTATTGATCCGTTCCGTCGTTTTTTTCAACCAGTGTTTCTAAGATTTCTCGCCATTCTTTATGAGAATGCGGAGGGAGCATTTGAATGCCTTGTAAGCTTTGGTTTAGGCGATCTAAGTGTGGTTCTAAATAAAAACATTTTCTATCATAAACCGGAATAACTTCATAAACTCCATCGCCTAGGGTAAAACCTCTATCCAACGGAGAAACTTTAGCGTCTTCAATGGGTAGAAAACGCCCATTTAAGTATGCAGTCGTTATCATACTTAAGGGGTAATTTTATCTAATAGGGTATGAACACTCAAAGCAACCGAATCATACATGCGGTTTAAAAACCCACCAGAATGAATTTCGTTTAAGGCTACAATAGGTCGTTCAGTAAGGGTTTTATTGTTTAATTGAATGGCCAAGGTTCCAAGCGCTGTTCCCTGAGCTGCAGGGGCTTTTATGACTTTTTCAATATTGATAGAAGCTTTAATATTATCGTATTGTCCTTGTCCAATTGTGACATATAAATCTTCAAGAAGTCCTAATTCCACTTCATTTTCTTTGCCCATCCAGATCCTGGATTTTTTTAACAAAGTACCGGCAGGGTATAGTTTACGCGTTTCAAAAAATCGGAAACCATAATTTAAGAGTTTGTTGGTTTCATCTATTCGGACGGAATCGCTTTTTGTACCCATAATCACTGCAATTAAGCGCATATGATCTTTTTTTCCAGAGGCAACGAGACAGTAGCCTGCAGAATCCGTATGACCTGTTTTGATACCATCGACTAGTTCATTACGCCAAAGTAATCTATTGCGATTTTCCTGTTTGATATTTTCATAAACAAACTCTTTTTGAGAATATAAATGATAGGTATCTGGAAAATCATGGATTAAAGCCTTGGCTAAGATGGCCATGTCGCGCGCGCTGGTGTAGTGATTGGGATCTGGTAATCCCGTGGCATTTACAAAATGCGTGTTAATCATTCCAAGCTGTTTTGCATACGAGTTCATCAGTTCTGAAAAGGTTTCTTCACTGCCTGCAACATGCTCTGCAATAGCAACAGATGCATCATTTCCGGATTGAATAATAATGCCTTTTAATAAATCCTCTACTGAAACTAAAGTATCCACTTGGACAAACATTCTGGAACCTGAGGTTTTCCAAGCTTTTTCGCTAATTCTAACCTTATCATCTAATTTTACTTTACCTTTTTTAATCGCGTGATCCAGTACATAGACCGTCATCAT
>JBEICO010000126.1:0-4377 GCA_040383965.1 Francisellaceae bacterium | reverse complement strand
TAAGTATTGGGTGTTTCGGGCTCTTCCCCACAAATTTTGAGTTTATTTTTACGAGCAAATTCTAACATATGCTCATAAAGCGCAGGATTAGAGTCTTTAAGGGCTTTATCTAACACCACACAAGAGTTTTCATTTCGGATCGAGGGCTTGAGGAGGGGAGAATAATAGATCCGATGGTTGCGAAAGGTAGACAAACTCCCGCTGACCCGTTCCGCCCAGTCGCTGGGTCTAAAGGCTTGGCCATCTTCAGTAACACCTTCAATGATGATTTTAGAATCGTTTTTATCTTTCATGCGCTGAAGTTTAGTTTAAAGTTTAGGTGACTTGTATCTGTATAGTTATAGGTCATCATGCTTTCCCGTTATAGTATTGAAGATGCAATCTATCCCACGAAAAATTGAAAGTCCAACTTTTATAGAAGGTCCAGCAGGCAGAATACAAGCTATGCAAACTGGATCTGAAGAAAGTTCGCAGATTATTACCTCACGTAAACTGATCGGAATCATGTGTCATCCACATCCATTGCATGGAGGTACCATGAATAATAAAGTCGTTACGACGGTGGTTCGAGCTTGGCAAGATCAAGGTTTAGCGACGATACGTTTTAACTTTCGAGGTGTAGGGGAGAGTGTAGGGCAATATGACCATGGAGTGGGAGAAGCAGAAGACTTGCGCGCTGTCTTAACTTATGTGCAGCACCTTCACCCCGATGCCGCGATCTGGCTTTCGGGCTTTTCTTTTGGGGCTTATATTTCTTTAAAGGTTGCAGCGGAATACCCCACTTTGGCTGGGCTTATAAGCCTCGCTCTTCCATTATCTTCTTTTGATTTTTCATCTCTTAACCCTCCTGTTTGTCCTTGGCTTATTCTCCATGGGGAGAAAGATGAATTGACTCCGGTGACAGAAATAAAGAAATGGTATGAATCTATGCAATCCACTAAGAATTTGTCTAAAAATGCTAGGCTGACTCAGGTGCCGGGAGCAAGCCATTTTTTTCATGGAACCCTAAATCGAATAAAAGATGAAATATCAGAGTTTACGAAGAGCGGAATGATAGGTTGACGCCTGTCAGTTACTCCATGATAATGATAATGATTCTCATTTCAAAATTCAGTCAGAAGGGTGTTTATGCAAGTTAAAATGACCGACCTTCGAGTGGGAGACGTTGTAAAAATACTGGGATTTATACCAGTAAACTTAACGTATCAGAAAAAACTTTTAGCTATGGGTTTAGTTCCAGATTCAATATTTAAAGTTATCAGGGTAGCGCCGCTCGGAGATCCGATTGAGATCCGGGTGCATCATTTTTCTCTTTGTGTGCGAAGGCAAGAGGGGATGGTATTACAACTAGAGCGAGTGGTTGCAGCATAATGAAACTTTGGACAGTGGTTTTGGTAGGTAATCCCAATGGCGGGAAATCTACTCTCTTTAATGCGCTTACGGGATCGCACCAAGAAGTGGGTAATTGGTGCGGGGTGACGGTTGAAAAAAAACGGGGGTGGTTCCAAATTGGGGATGGATCCGTTGAAGTATTAGATTTACCGGGGTGTTACCATATTTCTCCAGATCCTGAGAGCCCGATTGATGAACAAATTACCGCACAATATCTGGAGAGTAATGAAGCGGATCTCTTGGTTAATGTGGTTGACGCCACCAATCTTGAACGTCATCTTTTTTTAACTCTTCAATTACTAGAAAAAGGCAAGCCAGTCATTGTTGCGCTTAATATGATGGATGCGGCAAAGAAACAAAACATTCATATTGACGTGCAGGCTCTTGCCAAGAGGTTAGGGTGCCCGGTTGTTGCCATGATTGCGGTACAGGGGCAAGGGATCAAAGTCATAAAGGAAATGATTAAAGACAGCCAATTACAAACCCACACGCATTCACCGTGGCCTTTTTTAGGCTCAGATCCTGTTGAAATTGCCAAAGCCCGTTACTTGATTATTCATAATATTATTCAAGCCGTGGTGCGTCGACCTAAAACACTTCTTAAAACCAACTGGACAGAACGAATTGACAGAATAGTGTTAAATCGATTTTTGGGGATCCCTATATTTTTAATAGTGATGTATAGCGTTTTTATGTTTGCTATAGAAGTAAGTGGGAATTTTCAGAACTATTTAGAAATTGCCTCTCGTTTGCTTTTTATTGAAGGACCAGAGAGGGTGCTCTCGAATTTGCAATGTCCTAAGTGGGTGGTAACTTTATTGGTCTTTGGGGTGGGGCAAGGAATTAATACGACAGTTAGTTTTATTCCCGTGATTGCCGGAATGTTTTTGTCACTGTCCTTTTTAGAGGCCTCTGGTTATATGGCACGCGCTGCTTTTGTGATGGATAAAGTAATGCAATGGGTGGGGTTACCTGGAAAATCATTTGTGCCTATGATCATTGGCTTCGGGTGTAATGTTCCAGCGGTGATGGCTAGCCGGACGCTAGAAAATTATCGAGAACGAGTATTAACGATTTTGATGAGTCCTTTTATGTCTTGTGGGGCACGGTTAGCCATTTATGCGCTTTTTGTTTCGGCTTTTTTCCCAACCGGGGGGCAAAATATTATTTTTGGGTTATATCTCATTGGAATTTTAGTTGCCTTATTGAGTGGGTTTTTATTGCGCACCACAGTTCTTTCTGGTGAGCGTTCTTCATTAATCATCGAACTGCCTCCCTATCGATTTCCAAGCATAAAATCACTTTGGAAATCCACTTTTTTACGCGTAAAACGTTTTGTCTTAAAAGCAGGGGTGTTGATTATTGCATTGTTTGTATTGATTGGAACTTGGGGAATGGTTCGAACGTATACAGGGACAAATGATGGCTTAGCCAGTTTTGGGCGTTTTATGACGCCTCTTTTTGCACCTATGGGGATTGAAAAAGACAATTGGCCTGCTACTGTGGGATTGTTTACGGGTATTTTAGCAAAAGAAGTGGTGGTGGGGACTTTAAGCGCTCTATATGTTCAAGATGAATCTGATGTAAGGATGAGTTCCGGAAAGTTGGGCGTGATGGTAGCAAAATTTGGTAGCCAGACGGCGGCTTTTGCTTACTTACTATTTCTATTGTTGTATTTTCCCTGTGTTTCAGTAGTGGCAGCCATTTCTCGAGAATTAAACCCGCGTTGGGCGATTTTTTCGGTGATATGGACAACTGGGATTGCCTATGTTACCGCGGTATTATTTTATCAATTTGCAACTTTCTCGTTTCACCCGAAAAGTTCAATAGCCTGGATAGTGGGAATAATAGGGGTTTTAGTCAGTTGCTTATATGTTCTTAAAAAGCAAATACAACGCAGGAACAAGACTAGAAGGGCACTTCCAACACAGATCCTTGTTTTGGATAGCTAAAAATTCCCATTCCCTCCCCCTACTGGGGGAGGGAATAGGAAGAAAGATGGGACTAAACCATTGTTTTAAGTCTTTGCAATGGTCTTACTTTCACAACGTTTCTAGCAGGTTTCGCTTTAAACATCATTTCCTCGCCCGTAAATGGGTTGATCCCTTTGCGAGCTTTTGAAGCAGGTTTATGTTTAACGCTGATTTTAACAAGTCCTGGGAGAGTAAATTGTCCTGGACCTTGTTTTTTCAGATGTGCTGAAATAATTGTTCCTAACTCATCAAACAAACAAGAGATATCTCTTCTTTGCATGCCTGTGCAACCAGCTAAAGTGCTGAATAATTGGCCTTTGGTAAAGGCTTTGTCAACATTGGTTACAGAGGGTGTACGCGAAGGTTTAGCCGCTGCTGTTTTTTTAGCAGTGGTTTTGACTTTACGGGTCTTAGCTTTTGCAGCTAAAGGTTTTTTTTGCGTTCTGGCGGTGCTTTTCTTCACTGCCTTTTTAGCTGTCGAACGAATGGTCTTGCGTTTTTTCGCGGCCATGTTTTGCTCCTTAAAATGATCAAACAACAAAATAGTGTTAGCACAACACTTGCAATTCAGCAAGCGTTTTACTTAAAAACAACCATAATTCACGTCTAAATACTGCTATTCGCCTTTTATTTAGCAATAACAGCGTTAAGACGATTGTAATGCTACCTTAAGGTAGTTTTAAAAGTCAATTGCACTTATGCTATCTTTTACCCTTAAAATTAGGTAGTCAAGCAATTTAAATAGAAATAGCAGACACAATTCTAGCCTAATTGCACTAAAAAACAAGGAAAACAACATTACTTTCTTCGCCTCAACCCTCCCTAAAATTGCTGAGAGATCTCCATCAGTGTAGAGCTCTTCGTTATAACCTACCCCCCTCATCCTGATCTTCCCCCGAAAAAACGGACATATTGCTAAGCAACTTGTTTTTCCTCAAACGCTATTGGACTCAAATAGCCCAGTTTCGAATGAAGACGCTTACGATTATAATACACATCGATATATTCGAAC
>JBEICO010000125.1:0-4386 GCA_040383965.1 Francisellaceae bacterium | reverse complement strand
GTGACTATGCGTATTTTGATATGTAGTCTCAATTTCTCTCCCGAATTAATAGGTGTAGGTAAATATGTAGGCGAAATGTCGGAATGGTTTTGTTCAAATGGTCATGAGGTTCGTGTTATTACTACGCCGCCCTATTATCCGGACTGGAAAGTGCACAAAAACTATAGTCGTTATGTGTGGGGTATTGAGAAATGGAGGGGAGTAAAGGTCTGGCGCTGCCCAATTTATGTTCCCCCAAAGCCATCTGGTTTTAAGAGAATACTGCACCTAGCTAGCTTTGTATTGAGTGGTTTCCCTGTCATGGTTTGTCAAATTCTTTGGCGTCCAAACATTGTTTTAACTATTGAGCCGCCATTATTTATGGCACCAGTGGCCATTCTGGTTTCCAAGATTAGCGGTGCTAAGAGTATTATTCATATTCAGGATTTAGAGGTTGAAGCAGCATTTGAGCTAGAGCTTTTGAGTGGTGAAGTGCTTAAGAATTTAGTTTTATATGTTGAGAAGTTTTTATTGATGCGTTTTGACCTGATCTCAACAATCTCTAATAAAATGCTTTCTCAGATCACCAAAAAGCTGGCTGGTAAAAAAAAGGTAACTTTATTTCCGAACTGGACAAGGATGAGTTCAGCTGGTCTAGATCATGCTTCTGATGGCATCGATATTGAATCCGGTATTTTTTTAGCAGATCTAAATTTGCCTGAAGATGGAGTTATAGCACTGTATTCTGGCAATATGGGAGAAAAGCAGGGGCTGGAAATTTTGGCGCAGTCTGCAAGGTGGTTTCAGGACAACCCAGTTCTAGGCACTCCTGTACATTTTATTTTTTGTGGTAATGGTTCTGGTTTAGAAAAACTTGTTCAATTAAGCAAGGGATTGTCGAATGTCTACTTTTTGGAATTGCAGCCTATTGAAAAGTTGCCCATACTCTTAGCTGTGGCAGATATACATCTATTACCCCAGCGTTCAGATATTGCTGATTTAGTTATGCCAAGTAAATTAACTGGAATGCTGGCTAGTGGCAGACCAGTGTTAGCTTGTGCATGTATTGGTACTGAGTTGGCAGAAGTGTTGAATGGTCGAGGGCTTGTGGTTCCACCAGGTAATGTTGATAAATTTTGTGAGGGTCTAAAAATTTTAATTAATGATAAAAATTTGAGGGAGAATTTGGGGGCAGCCGGGAGGCGATATGCAGAACAAAATTTTGATCAAGATTTAATTCTGACAAGGTTTGAATTCGAGATGAAACAGCTTATTAAGTTTTAACATTGGCTTTTTAAATTTAAATTAGATATAAAAAATGTTATGGCCCAATTAACTGAAAATCGTGCTGAGCCACAAGAAGCTTTTCCATACAAGCCGCCAACGGCAGAAATTTATAAGCAGTATTCACATATATTTGAATTGAGAGAAGCATTGCCACCACGGTTTTTCAAGGTACTTTTTGATAAGCTAGTTGCAATTGTACTTTTGTTTTTTTCAGTTCCAATCCTGTTATTAGTTAAACTCGCTTTTCTTATAGAGGGCTGGTTTATTCCAGAAAATAAGGGACCCATGTTTTTCTATTACAACGGAGTTAGCGCGGGAAGGATTATTCCTAAATATAAGATTCGCCTTATTAAAGAAAAATATATTGAACCCGAAGGTGCTAAACGGCATGACTGGATTGCCTATTCTGCGGAGTGGTCACCTGATAGTCGAACTTATGTGGGTCAATTTGTTAAGAAGTTTTATTTAGATGAATTGCCTCAATTTTGGAGTGTTCTCAAGGGTGATATGAGTATCGTGGGACCTCGCCCCTTGTCGGTGTTGCACTACAAGCGAGATCGTGTGCAAGGAAATGTTACGCGTTTCTTATTACGTGGTGGTCTTTTGGGTTTGGGACATATTAATAAAGGTACTTCTGAGATGGGTAACCCAGTCTATGAATATGAATACGTCAATCAGTACCTAAAGCGCTCTTCCTTCAAATTGTTGTGTTTAGATCTTTGGATTATTTGGAAGGGTATTTTAGTGATTGTTAAAGGTGGAGGCCATTAGTTTATTAATTGATTATATGTTCAACGTATCTCATCACAGTATCCTATTTGACCATCTTCCACGCTGCATAATAATTTGGAGGGTTGCTCCTCAAGTGAAGAGATCTTGAGCAGCGCCTACTCGCAATGAATGTCCGCTAACCCGTTCATTAACTAATTCATCAATCCCCGCATTTCTGGTAATTTGTTTGTAAATGTGATTGACCTATGCAAAATTTAAACTATTACGTGAAATTCTTCCTCCACGGTCGTTACCAGCGAAACACCCATTTTCAACACGAACTGTATAGCTTTATGTAGTCCCAGCAGGTGAAGTGCTTGCTAATGCCATGTATTAAGCTCAAGATTTATTCATAGCAATTTTTGTCGAAGTAACGCTTTACGATTAGGCGCGCTTTGAGTTGCGTGCACCATCGAAGGCTTCTCAATAATTGGTGGTGTGATCGGTATTTTTAATTCTGGCACACTAATTCCAAACGCTAGTCGAGCACATTGCTGCAATATTTTATGCCGCAACATCCGGCGGGGCTTTTGCTGCCATATGGGATGCTCGGTTTTAAGTTCTGCGTAGTACTCTCGAACCGTGATGGGATGGGTGAGATCGGCGCGGTAAATACTGCATTCCATCCAAATAGGAATACCCTCTTCAGTCTCAAAAGATTGATTAAACGTCATCCCCTTAAAGCTGGGTTCCCGATGGATCATGGCAATCCAGCCATCAATCGGGATGTAAATTTCCCACTGGTTCTGTGCGTTGAGTTCCCAGCCAATGTGACCCATGATGGGATTGAGTTTCAAGCGTTTGGCGGTGAGCAGGATATTTTTCAACACTTCCATGGGTGCGTTAATATCTGTATCCCAGTTATTGAGTTCTTGGGTATCGATTTCAAGAATTCGAGCGACCTCCGCGGTGAAGGTTTCCATTGGGGTTGGTCCTGTAGATGAATGATAGTTACCAGTGCCCACTTTTCGCTTGATCTTTGGTGTTTGCGGAGTATGGTTGACCCGATCATCCTCCAGCAGATCTTCGTATAAATCGAGGATAGAAACTTTTTTCATTGAACCGCTCCTTCCAATACATGTCGCTCGCTGTTTAGCTCCTTAGGTACTAATACATTGGGTAAATCTTTCACGACAAAGCGCCTGCTACTGATGACTGGGCTAAGGTAAGTCTTGATAAGCTCAGGGTGTTCAAGACCTAAACGTTTGGTATCAATTCGATACGAAGGTTTGGGAGCTCGCCAAGTTATCACCGGTTTGCCAAAGTAAGTAAGCACTTCGGTATCCGCCATTGTCTCCATAAGTGTTTGCTTGATTTGGCCAATTTGCTCTTGTTCAATTTGGATTTGGGACTCTAAGGTTTTGAGTTTTCGAATGAGATTTAATGTCTCCGGATTGGCATCCAGCGTTTTACCTGAACAGGCTCTTTGAAAGAGGGCTTGGCAATCGTCAATGGATTGGGGTTTTGGAGGAATGTCTTTTTGTACATGCTCGGTCCAAAAGAAAACGGCTTTCTGGAAAATTAAAGACTCAAGTTCTAAATCCCGAGTAATCGTATACACCCGCAGATCCGATCCACCCAAGAGAACTGCGACATTAATCTCCGGCAAATTGGTAATCCCTAAGTACCACAAGCACTGACAGAGGTAGGGTAGGGGAATCGCATCCGTTCCGGGTTCACCCCAATCACTTTGGCTATAGTGATTTGCAGTTTTGCACTCCAAAAGTTTCTTGGCATTAAGCATTCCATCATTATTAAAGAGGGGTTGGTCCTTTTGATCCAATACAAATCGATCAATGTGCCCTACGCAAAAGGAATGCTGGGGGTGAATTAAACCCTGTGAGTAACTAACAAGACGTTCACCTGTGAGAAGCGCATATTCATCGGCAATAAAGGACTCGGCAAAAGAGCCAAAGCGCAGCGCAAAGTTATCTTTGTGATCTACTTTCTTACCCGTCTTCTCCAGCCACACATCCATCGCCGAGCGGTACTTTGAGACCCCGAGAATCGCCCCAATATCACTGCCACCTAGGAAAGCAGCACGATTGTGTGTAAAATCTTGATTATTAAGCATTTTTTATCTCCATATAAATAATTATTATCTTTAAATAGGTAATAATTACCTATAATAAGGTAATAATCATTTGATTACAAGTGGTCAAATTCGGGCGGGTCGTGCCTTACTTAAATGGACTGGTGCCGATCTGGCTGAAAAATCTGGTGTTGCTTTCTCAACCATCATGCGAATGGAAACTGCCGATGGAGTTCCCAATGGCACGATGAAAACCATTGAGGCAATCAAAAAAGCTTTTGAGGATGCTGGAATTGAATTTATCGGCACCCCGGAGT
>JBEICO010000124.1:0-4549 GCA_040383965.1 Francisellaceae bacterium | reverse complement strand
GCTCTGTTCAAACTGCTGCCATAATGGGACATCTGCCGGAAGAATATCTGGCATGCCCCGAATAGCTTCAAAACCCTTTGTCATGAAGGATCCTTTTCAGATTTTATATATTGTTGATATTCGGGTGAATCTTCAAATAAATTCTTTAACATTAATGCCTGGCTTGCTTCACTATTATTATCCTTAGAGGCTTTTGCCACTTGAATGCCTAACCATTTAGATCTTGCGCTTGGCTCGGCATCCGATTTATAACGCCCCAACAAGGTTTTAGCCTCATCCAACTTTCCTTGTTTGATATCAATATCAACCAATTCTAATAAAGCATTAAAGCGGCTGGGATCCCGTCTAAGTGCTGTGGTTAAGTACTCTGTTGCAGCTTCAAGATCCTTAGATTTCAAAGCACATAATCCTGCATTTTCATAAATTTCAGCAGTTATTGGATATTCTTTGTCTTCTAAAGCAGCGTGAAAAGCTTTATCCGCCTCTTGAAAGCGTCCCCGCCTGCATAAAAATGCCCCATAATTGTTATACGCGCCACCTTTACCAGAAATATTCACCGTCTTTTTATATTCACGCTCAGAATCTTTTAATTCTCCCACCATCTCTAAGAAATGCGCCATCGCTGCATGGGTTTCAGGGATCTTAGGTGCGAGTTTCATGGCATGAGTTAATTTGGTTTTGGCACGTGCCACTTGGCCTTGAGTTAAATAACCTAAACCTAATTCTACATTGATTAAAGCGGCTTTATGATAATCGGGTTCCGTTTGCATCATTTTAAATGCATTATTATTTTCATTCCTTTCCTTGTCTCCAGCCTGAGAAGTTTTATCAGTAGACTTTGCGCACGCCATTAGCCCCACTAGACTAATAACCAACATCACGCCTTTAAGGCTGTTCCTCACCATAACCCACCTCTTGTATTCCATTTTTAGCCATAAAGCGCGCCTTACGACGCGTCCGATCCATAAATTTTCCAACTAGCTGCCCACAAGCTGCATCAATATCCTCGCCTCGTGTTTTACGTAAGGTAGTGATATAGCCTGCCCGAACACATATTTGTTTAAACACTTCCATATCTTCCAGCGTGGATCGTTCGTATTCCGCACCTGGAAATGGATTAAAGGGGATCAAATTCACTTTACAAGGAACCCCTTGTAAAAGCGTTACCAATTGTTTGGCGTGTTCTTTCTTATCATTTACTCCACGCAACATGACATATTCCATGGTAATATGCCGTCCGCTTTTATCCGCTACAAATTGCCGACAAGCCTGCATTAATTGCGCAATAGGATATTTTTTATTGATGGGCACTAAGATATTTCGAAGTTCGTCGATGGGCGCATGCAATGAAAGAGCCAAAGACACATCCGACTCAAGACTCAATCTATAAATCTCTGGCACCACACCCGAAGTGCTTAATGTAACTCTGCGGCGAGGAAAAGCATACGCTCTATCATCGCGCATAATAGCTAACGCTTTTGTTACCGCATCATAATTGAGCAAGGGCTCACCCATGCCCATCATCACAATATTGGTAACCTTTGCTCCCTCTTCCGTTTCTAGTTCTCTTAAACGCCGCGTCGCTAACCAAACCTGGCCAATAATTTCAGCAACGGTTAAATTACGGCTAAATCCTTGAGTGGCTGTTGAACAAAACGTACAATTCAAAGCGCATCCTACTTGGGAGGATACACAAAGCGTGCCCCGCGTTCTCTCCGGAATAAAAACGGTTTCAATTTGATTGCCATCGGCTAAACGAATTAACCATTTACGCGTGCCATCTTTAGAACAAAATTCTTGGGCAATGACGGGTGCTTGGATTGTACAAATGCTCGGTAACCGCTCACGCAACGCTTTACTTAGATCCGTCATCAATTGAAAATCATAAATTCCCCGCTGATGGATCCATTTCATGATCTGCTCTGCACGAAAGGGTTTTTCACCTTGTTCTACAAAAAATGCTTTAAGCCCAGCATGATCGCAGTCCAGTAAATTGAGCAATTTCTCCTCTTTTTTAATAAGAGGAGAAATCGACAAGGGAAATATATCTACCCGTGCAGCTGTCATTTTGACCTTGAAAGGATCTCTTGTGCTGTAAAGAAGAAGGCTATTTCTACCTTTGCATTTTCAGGACTGTCCGATCCATGCACTGCATTTTCATCAATGCTGGCAGCAAAATCTGCTCGAATGGTGCCAGGCGCTGCCTCTTTAGGATTCGTTGCCCCCATAATCTCACGATTTTTAGCAATGGCATTTTCACCTTCCAACACCTGTACCATGACAGGGCCAGAAACCATAAACTTAACTAAATCGTTGAAAAATGGGCGACTTTTATGAATTTCATAAAAGGCTTCTGCCCGTTCTTTACTCAATTGCAGCATTTTAGCCGCTACAATTTTCAAGCCAGCCTCTTCAAAACGACTGTATATCTTTCCAATGACATTCTTAGCTACACCATCGGGCTTCACAATTGAAAGGGGTTGTTCTAATGACATACACAGCTACTCCACCAACTTACTACATCGAGAGGGGTCTATTATACCTCAGTTGCTGGGCATGATTCCAGGGTTGAATGGGGATATAAATAGTTACTTACGACGATACTGGGGCTTATTGGCTAAACCCTCGATCGGAGGTGGCGCTGGTATTGCTGATGAGTTGGCAAGATCTTTTGCTGTAACACCATGCGTAGGTGCTGGAGTAGACGGAGAACTTGTAACCGAAGCCTTAGGAACTACACCCGCTTTTGCAGTTAAGTCTGCAGCTGGGCCTTTTCTTTCAAGGCTCTTAATCAATTCTAAAGCGCGTTCAGGCGTTGCCGTTTTCGCTTCGTGGTAAATTTCCAACATTGTCTTTTCAGTTGTTTCCCCTTTCACTTTTAACAATATCGCCGGATTCGGATTTTGAATACTTTTAAAAGTTTGAGTATCATCCCCGAATG
Organism: Francisellaceae bacterium; assembly: GCA_040383965.1. Classification (GTDB taxonomy): domain Bacteria; phylum Pseudomonadota; class Gammaproteobacteria; order UBA6186; family Azoamicaceae; genus CADEGZ01. The sequence continues at coordinate 1,608 of JBEICO010000124.1, read as the reverse complement.
TCATTCCATCTTTAAATTTAGGATCAAGACCAAGACTTTTTCCAATTAAAAATAGCTTTAATGCAATCTCAGGTTTGTCTTTACAATTTTCAATATGAAATTCGGATTTTCCCATTTTCTCCAAAGTATCCTTTGCGGCTACTACCATCATGTACAAACTATCATCCCTCATTGCAGGATCATGCAGCACAATATCAATCTTGCCAGGTCGTGGATTTGTGGGATCTTTATCATCTGAAGGAACATGCTTTAATTCAACAATTTTTTTATCTTTTTCAGCTGTGGCTCCATTTCGACCAACATAGTAAGCATCGCCGCTTGAATTTTTTTCCACACTGAAGACCTGAGTAGCATCGGCACCTTTAAAATCACTTATTTTCTTTCCTAAGTTTTCAAAGTGATTTTTAAATTCATCTGCGGTTACATTAGGAATGCTTCCCAATTTGTTTTTATCAATCACTGTCTCTTTAGTGAATTTTGCAATATCATCCTGATTGAAAAAGGATTGCCATTCATCCTTAGGGTTTGAGTTTGAATCTAAGGGGTTTTTTCCTTTACCATTATTATCACCTGGTTTCTTCCTAAATTTTTTTCCACCTCCTCCTGGAGTTTTTCCTAAAAAAGGGGGGGGAGTACCAGGATCTTGAGGCATTTTATATTCATAGTCGCGCTCAAAACCTTTTCGGAGAAAAGGAGGAGGAGCACCGGGAAACTCAGCTTTACGAGGAAGGTTTCTAAAATCCTTATTCCTGAAATCATCAACAGAATGGGCGGGACCATAATCCACAGTTGGCAACCCTTTGCCTTTTAACCCTTGATGATCTTTTGGGACGGCTGGGGATGCAGAAGGAACAAATCCTTTCCTCTTCAATTCCCCAACAACACCCATATCTTTTGCATTTAATAAATCTTTCGGTACTCCACTAAGCTTATTAAATAAAGCTTGGATCTCAGCAAATGTCATTGCTTGATCTTTATCTAACGCTCTAAGCTTGCCCATTTCACCCTTCATGTCATCCAGAATACTTTTCGCCTTTTCAGCATGAGACTTTACTTCAAGTTCTAATTTTCGAAGTTTCTCACTGAGCACCTTTGCTTTTTCTTGATTTTCTGGTGATTTTTCAACGATTTGAAATCTTTGAACGAGATTTAGCTTTTTAGAAGACTTGGGATCTAAAGCGGCTTCTGCTTGCTTGATTATATCAAGTGCCGCTTCAAGTTCTTGTTGTATTTTCTCTCTTTCTCTTTGTATTCTTTTATTATAACTTTCTAGTTTTTGAGCTACACCTTGCAATGCTGAATCAAATATTTCTATTGCATCACTAACCTTCATCCTCGGAGTACTCATTATTTTATCCCCATATCAATTGTAATTAATCGCTGAAAGGCATATACACCCATATCGGCAAGCCCTATATTCTCTTTAACTTGAATTTTTAGAACGGGGTTAATGGAAAAGATTCCCGGAACTTAACCATAAAGCAAAAACCTTGCCCAAATTTAGTTCTATTTCGTGTCCTACCGGTGATGTAGTTTGCCATGCATGCCAAAGCTTTAATTCAATTTTGAATATCTTTTAAGCCCAACAACACTTAATGCCATCAACAT
>JBEICO010000123.1:0-4594 GCA_040383965.1 Francisellaceae bacterium | reverse complement strand
GTGCGATTCAAGATTAAAAATGGCAAAGTAACCAGAATAGCACCCACTCCTCTACCATCCACGATGCAAAAAAATCAAAATGTGCTCGAAAACAAAACCAACAAAATCCGTTCGATCTTAAATAAATATTTTTTAGAGCTTACCGACAATCCCGATCCCCGCTCTACCGCAATTTTATACGCATTAGAATACCTTGCCGATAAAGGATATATTAAAAACACCGATTTCATCTTAGGACTAAATGACTACGTCACAACTACCAGCAAAATTCCTTTACCCATCTTTACATTTTCCAAAGATCTCTCGATCCCTGTTGAAAAGGATTTAATATTGATCCCAGATTGGCAGAATTTAAGTTCTACGCCCGATATGAGACAGCGGATCAGAAGCGCTAAGCCAATCAATCCCTGGAATAACAAATTAGATATTATTTTCTGGCGTGGCGGGCTGAATGACAGCTCTGGATTTCGAGCCAAACTTGTGGCTTTATCCAAAAAACACCCCCTACTTGTAGACGCAAAGTTTTTAAGTTCTAGACCTGAAGATAAGGGGACAGCTTTTGTAGCACCCGAGGAACACTTAAAGTACAAGTATTTAATCTCGGTAGATGGGACCCGAGCTTCATGGGAACGATTAATTTGGCACTTACAGTCTAATAGCTTAGTATTTAAGCATCAAAGCGATCAAATACAATGGTTTTACAAAGGAATTATGCCAAATATTCATTATGTCTCTGTCACAGATGAAGAATCACTCTTAAAAGAGATGCGCTGGGCAAAAACCCACCCAAATGAAGTGCAAACCATTATCAACAGCGCTTCCACTTTTGTTGAGCAAAATTTAGAAATAGAAGATTTATACCACTATATCCTGGTTCTTTTGCAAGAATATAACAAAAAATTAAAGGCATCAAACGCATGAAAAAATATTTGGTTTTCACCTTGATTTTAGGAGCGATGCTTGGATGCTTTTTATCTCCAGTTAAAAAGATTTTTTATAATTCTGTTACAAAACCCATCCAATCCCTTTGCGTTTTTCAAACTTCGGAGCTGGCAATTCACTTATGGGGAAAACCCACACCAAATTCAAGTTGTTTCATTAAACAATCTATTTTAGACAATAAAATTAAAAAAGGGCTACCAATATGGGCTAAACAGCAAATTAAAGAGGACTTATCATCCTTTGAACATATTTCGGAAAACGATTTAGATCGCACCTTTAATGAACATAATACAAGTTATAATGCATTGGTGCGATTCAAGGTTAAAGATGGAACGGTCACTAGGATTTCTAATCTCCCTCTAGAAGCCGCCTTGCAAGAAGATGAAAAAAATAAAACCAAAACCAGTCGCTCTAATAGAAATCAATATTACTCACAGCTTGAAAAGGATCTTGATCCTCGCTCTACTGCATTTTTATATGTATTGGAATATCTAGCACATAATGGATATATTAAAAATACAGATTTTATTTTAGCATTAAACGATTACTCTATTGTTAACAGCAAAACGCCTCTACCAATCTTTACTTTTGCAAAAGATCTTGACACCCCCATTGAAAAAGATTTTATCCTAATTCCAGACTGGCAGAACTTAAGCTCAACAACCGATATGAGACAACGGATCAGAAATGCTAAGCCAAAAAACCCATGGGAAAATAAGTTAGATATTGTATTTTGGCGTGGCGGATCTAATGATAGCAGCGGTTTTCGCACTAAATTGGTCAACTTTTCAAAAGAAAAACCGCAAACGGTAGATGCAGCATTCTTGGGAGATATGAATACGAGTTTTGTTGCACCAGAGGATCATTTAAAATATAAGTATCTAATCTCAATCGATGGAACCAGGGCTTCATGGGAGCGATTAATTTGGCACTTACAGTCTAATAGCTTAGTTTTCAAGCACCAGAGTAATCATATTCAATGGTTTTATAAAGGGATCGCCCCCAATGTTCACTATATCCCTGTCACAGATGAACAATCAATCGTAAAAGAGATGCATTGGGCAGAAACTCATCCAGATGAGGTGCAAAGGATTATTCATAACGCTACTACTTTTGTTGAACAAAATTTAGAAATCGAAGATTTATATCACTATATTTTAGTGCTGTTACAAGAGTATAATAAGAAATTAGTATATTAACTCAAGCTTCCAAGTTAAAAAAAACATTCCGATAATATTTTAATTCCTCTATAGATTCTTTGATGTCTTCCATCGCCAAATGGACAGATTTTTTCTTAAAGCCCTTTAATAAAGCGGGTTTCCAATACTTTGCTAACTCCTTAACCGTACTAACATCAAGATTACGGTAATGAAAAAATTGCTCTAGATCTGGCATATATCGACTTAAGAACCGTCGATCTTGACAAATACTATTGCCACACATGGGAGAAGTATTTGAAGTTACATATTCCATTAGAAATTCAAGCGTCATTTGTTCTGCCAGAGCCTCGGATATTTGGCTCTCCAACACCCTTGCAACCAACCCTGAACGCGTATGTTGTTTGGTATTCCATTCATCCATACCCTGTAAAATCTCTTTAGATTGAGAAACGGCAATTACTGGCCCTTCTGCAACGATTTCAAGTGCTTGATCCGTCACCACAACTGCAATTTCAATGATCTTGTCTTGAAGCGGATTAAGACCCGTCATTTCTAAATCTATCCAGATCAGATGGTTTGAGCTTGGTTTCATGAAAGTTATCCCACTTAATTTAATTCATAAGATTCATCATACCTGTTTTTTTGCTAAATAAACACTGACGTCAAATAACTAACTATTATTGCCCCCTATAAAAATTATTTGACATTGTGTTAATAGACGCACTACGATGAGAATCTTGTTTTGTGTCTCTAGGGATCATTGGATAGATTTTCAATATAAGTACACGGAAATAAAGGATTTAGTTGTGCGTACGAATCAAACTTTTGAAGCTTTAAACGCATTAACAGCTCGATTTGAAGAGCTCGTTCTGCGTCAACCTAAACTCACTATCAGTAAAGCACAACAAGGCCTTATTGCAGAAAAATTTGCCAGTAAATCCTTAACTGAACTAAACGCCATTGTTGGTCAATTGAAACCTTTTCATAAACCTGGCTGTCCAGAATGATCAGTCCCTGATACTATTCTGCGTTTACCAATCGCTTTAAGGATCGGGGGTTTTCTTGTTATCATTCTTACAAAATTATTTTCCCCAACATTTGCTCTCCTCCTTTGCAGGATGCCTTGCAGGTTGCCGGATCTCGTGGATAAAAAACAAACTGATCCAATACTTTGTTTGGCGATACCCCATCAACTTAGGTGAGGCCATTGAAACTGATCCTTTGCAATATTCCTGTTTTAATGATCTTTTTACTCGCCAATTACAAAAGAATGCGAGACCCATTTCTTCGGGGATCCATGATTTAACCTCGCCTGCAGATGGCAAAATTTCCAAGATTGGCCACATTAAGGAAGGACAAATCATTCAGGCAAAAGGACATTCCTTTAACATCCATGACTTATTAGGGGGAGATACCAAAAACTCCCACTCTTTTATGAATGGTTCTTTTTTAACGGTTTATCTCGCACCCGAAGATTATCATCGTGTCCACATGCCCATGGATGGCAGTTTATCGGGAATGATTTATATTCCAGGCAGGCTGTTTTCAGTTGATCCTAAAACAACCCGTTGCATACCAAACCTATTTGCCCGAAATGAACGCGTCATCACCTTTTACAATACTTCTGTAGGCCAAATGGCAGTCGTTCTAGTTGGTGCAATGATTGTAGGGAGCATTGAAACCGTTTGGGCTGGAACCATTACCCCTCCTCGTAAATCTTCCCCTCAATCATGGACGTATGAATATCCTATCCATTTAAAACGTGGAGAGGAGCTTGGTCGATTTAAATTAGGATCAACTGTTATTTTATTATTTCCACAAAATAAAATCGAATGGGATCCAAGTTTAACCGAAAACTCCTCGGTGAGCATGGGGGAACGCTTGGGAAATTTTAAGCCCGATCAATGGTAAAAGCCATTATATTTCCTATTTTGTTGTGACGCAGCATCAACATTAATAATCGATCGAATCCCAATGCAACACCTGCTGAAGCTGGTAACCCAGCTTCTAATGCTTGTAGTAAGCGATGATCCACAGGGATCGAAACATATTTTAACTGTTTGCGAATTTCACTGTCCTCCAAAAACCGCTCACGTTGAACATTTGGATCAATGAGTTCATGATAGCCATTCGCAAGTTCAATACCCATCGCATACACTTCAAATCGTTCAGCTACAGCAGGATGTCCGGGGCGAATTTTTGAAAGTGCGGCCATAGAAACAGGATAATCATAAACCATGACAGGACTTTGAAAACCCAAGTGGGGCTCAATACAATGTGTCATTAAAAGATCTAGCCAGTCCTTAACTGTTAAGTGATCTTGGGTGAACTGATCTATTGAAATTCCATGCGAAAGAGCACACTCTCTTAACTCTGATTTTGAAGCATAATGTGGATCTATTGCTAATCTTTGTTGAAATAAGTTTCCGTAGGTGATCCTTTCAGCCTTTTCGATACCCAAAACGTGTTGTAGTAATTCTTCTATCTCGTTC
>JBEICO010000122.1:0-4615 GCA_040383965.1 Francisellaceae bacterium | reverse complement strand
TTTTTCACCCGATGTACAATCAAAGGATCTATTTGCAAAAGCGGAAGAAATCCGCAAAGAGTACGTGGTGCGAATTGAGGGTGAAGTTAGGAATCGGCCAGCTGGCACAGAAAATAAAACTTTACCCACAGGAACGCTTGAAATTTCTGCAAGCGCATTAGACATATTAGGGCGTGCAGAAGGTTTACCTTTTTATCCCGATGAACATCAAACCATCTCTGAGGAATTACGCCTTAAGTTTCGATATTTGGATTTGCGTCGCCCAGAGATGTTTTCGCGTCTTAAATTTCGTCACGACGCAATACGCATTATGCGTAGTGTATTAGATTCCCAAGGATTTTTAGATATTGAAACGCCTATTTTGACAAAGGCAACACCCGAGGGCGCACGTGATTATTTAGTTCCTAGTCGTCATTATCAGGGTTCTTTTTTTGCTTTGCCGCAGTCTCCGCAACTTTTTAAGCAATTATTGATGATGTCCGGAATGGATAAGTATTATCAAATTGCACGATGCTTTAGAGATGAAGATCTTCGAGCAGATCGCCAACCCGAATTTACACAACTAGATATTGAAACCTCTTTTATGAAGGAAGAGGCGATTATGGAACTCGTAGAAGCTATTATTCGCAAGTTATTTTTGGAATTATTGTCTGTTACATTGCCAGATCCTTTTCCAGTGATGTCTTATGAAAATGCTATTAAAGATTTTGGAATTGATAGACCGGATCTGCGAAATCCTCTTAGATTAGTTGAAGTTTCAGATCTGGTTTCTGAAGTTGAGTTTAAAGTTTTTTCAGGACCTGCAAAAGATCCAGAAGGGCGTGTTGCTGCACTTTGTGTGCCTGAAGGGGGGCAAAAGCTCACTCGTAAAGAAATTGATGATTATACTCAATTTGTGGGTCAATATGGGGCAAAAGGGCTTGCCTATATTAAAGTAAATCAGCGATCTGCAGGTAAAGAAGGATTGCAATCTCCTATTTTAAAATTTTTATCAGATGAAGTGATTGTGACTATTTTAGATCGAGTAAATGCCAAGGATAATGATATTATTTTCTTTGGAGCGGACAAATCTAAAATTGTGAATGATTCATTAGCAGCCCTTAGAAATAAAATTGGTCAGGATTTGGGGTTATTGCAAGGACAATGGCAACCATTATGGGTTGTGGATTTTCCGATGTTTGAGCGGGACAGCAGCAATACGCGGTGGCAGGCAGTGCATCATCCTTTTACAGCACCTAAAGTGGCAGATATTGGATCTTTAACGGAAGATCCTGGCCATTGCAATGCACGTGCATACGATATCGTATTAAATGGCATTGAATTGGGGGGAGGCTCTATTCGGATCCATACACCAGAAATGCAAGAAGCGGTTTTTCAGATCTTGGGTATTGAGAAAGATGAGGCACAGGAAAAATTTGGATTTTTATTAGATGCTTTAAAATTTGGATGTCCTCCTCATGGTGGCTTAGCCATTGGGATCGATCGTTTGATAATGCTAATGACGGGGGCAACGTCTATTCGAGACGTAATTGCTTTTCCTAAAACTCAAACTGGAAGCTGTCCTTTAACGGCAGCACCTTCTAGCGTATCCCAAGCACAATTGCAGGAACTTGGGATTAGAGTGAAAACTCCCGAATTATAGTTGTGAATTTCTAAGGGGTTCAATAAACCCTTCAAAGTTTTGATCATCACAATATGTCATAAACTTTTCACGAAGGGTTGCGAGGTGAACTGTTTTTGGAACAGACATTTTAAGGTGTAGCGCAGCCATTCGAGTATTCGTATGGGTTAAATAAGTATGTGCAGAAATTTCTTCCATAATGACAGTGAACTTCTGAAGAAAGTTAGACACCTCGTTCAATATTCCAGGTCTATCGATAGCAATAATTTGGAGGCTATACACCATAGATTCAATATTATTGGCAGGTTCATGTGTTCTTCTAGCTTGAATAGTAAGCCCTAAGCGCTGCTCGAGATTTGGAAGAACTGCTTCCATTTTGGCAATTGCACCCCAATTTCCTGAAAGGAAAAGAACAACTGCCAGTTCCTGACCCATGACACTTATCTTAGAATTCAAGATGTTACAGCCAGACTGAATGCAGGCACGTGAAATATCACTGATAATATTAGGTCTATTGATCCCTACTGCCGAAATTAGCAGGTAATTACAGATAGGAATGGTGTTCGCCAATGTTTTTTGAATCATCAGAGTAGTCTACCAAACTGACAATCTTTTGCTACTGGGATTATTAGGGTATTTGTTTATACAACCCAATAACAAGTCGAACAACTTATTTTTTTGATGTGCTTTTCATAAAGGATCCGGTTTGTTTCATCTATGTTTTTTAAGTACAATCGAGGTTCTACTATTCGGGAAGGCTTTACCTAATGATGTTTAAAGGCAGTATGGTTGCGCTATTGACTCCAATGGATCCTACAGGAGCGATAGACGAAGCGCGGTTACGTACATTAATTGAAACTCATATTGCAGCGGGAACTGAAGCCATTTCTATTATAGGCACCACCGGTGAGGCGCCAACAATTACCGAAAGCGAACGGATCAAGATAATCGAAATTGCTGTCGCAACAGCTCGTGGTAGGATCCCTATTATCGTGGGAACTGGTACTTATAACACGATGGAAACTATTTACTTGACTGAGCAAGCAGAACAATTAGGCGCAGATGCTTGTTTGATAGTTACGCCTTATTACAATCGACCGAGTCAAGAAGGGTTATATCAACATTTTCGCGCAATTGCTGAAGCTGTTTCTATTCCAATTATTTTATATACGGTACCCAGGCGCACAGGGTGTGATTTTACATCTGAAACCTTGGAACGACTCACGCACTTTTCAAATATAGTTGGTTTAAAAGAAGCCTCTGGGGATTTAGCCAAAGCCCGTGAAATATTGTCCGTAGTTGGTGATCGAATGCCTTTGTATTCGGGAGATGATGCGAGCTCATTGGCATTTCTATTACAAGGTGGTAAGGGAGTTATTTCCGTGACAGCAAATGTTGCTCCCAAAGAGATCCGTGCCATGTGTGATGCTGCTTTAGCCAAAGACTTTGATTTGGCAGGGCGCTTAAATACGCAATTGATGCCTCTACATAAGAACCTCTTTGTCGAGGCAAATCCAATCCCCGTCAAATGGGCGGTAGAACAATTGGGTTGGATCGAAGGTGGTATTCGTTTACCTTTAACACCCCTAGCAGAGCAATATCATGAGGCCGTTAAAGATGCGATGAAAGTGGGTGGAGTAATTTGATGTTAGTGAATTTTTATATGAGATTTGCAATTCTTTGCATTGTTATGGGTATGTTGTCTGGGTGTGGCAGTAAGTGGTTTCGAGATCGCTCGGAAGATTACGTTAAAGCTGAACCTATTCCAACTATAAAAGTTCCCAAAGACACGCATTGTGGATCTTTTAGCGATGAATATCATATTCCAGATAAATAAGTAAACCGAGTTTAGGAGAGGTGCCGGAGCGGTCGAACGGGGCGGTCTCGAAAACCGTTGTACCTTTGCGGGTACCGTGGGTTCGAATCCCACCCTCTCCGCCAGTTTATAGAGCTCAAACTTTTTGGGCGTGTTTTTTCAAATTTGCAAACTTCCCTTTGAGCCCAAATATTCATAGGCTTCAGCACGTTTAAGGTGCTCGATACATACGTACTTAGAGAATCACAGAATATCATTCATCTCTTGGCTTAGACTTGTAAAGTGAATATACACATCCAAAAAATAACAACCCAAATGTTACAGTCAAAGAAATCATTGGTGGGAACTTTTCTATCCCCATAAAATCCGATATAAATATTTTTGATCCTATAAAAATTAAGACCATAGCTAATGCAAACTTGAGGTAATGAAATCGGTCAATAATAGAAGCCAAAGCAAAATACAAGGCACGTAGGCCTAAAACCGCAAATATGTTACTTGTGTAAATTATATAGGGGTCCTTAGTGATTGTAAAAATTGCAGGAACGCTATCAACTGCGAAAACAAGGTCGATAAACTCTATTAAAATAAGAGCAACAAACAAAGGAGTCATAAAAGTATATGTTTTTTTTGTAATGGGATCAATTTTTCTTATTATAAAACTATTATCGTTAATCTCTTTTGTAATTCGAAAATTTTTGTTCATCCATTTCAATATGGTATTATCATTAATGTCAATTTTTTGCTCAGGCATAAAAAACATTTTGATCCCAGTAAAAATCATAAATGCCGCAAACACGTAAAGTATCCAGCTAAACTCACTTATTAATTGAGCTCCTAATGCAATCATTATACCACGGAGAATAATAACACCTATAATTCCCCAAAAAAGAACACGATGCTGATATTTAGGAGGAATCGATAGGGTTGAAAAAATCAAAGAAATAAGAAAGATGTTATCTAGGGCAAGAGATTTTTCTACTAGAAATCCAGTCAGATACTCAGCAAAACTCTGAATTCCTAATGCACTCCAAACCCATAAACCAAATAAAAATGCCATTGCGATGTAAAAAGCGCTCATCAACAAGCTTTCTTTCACTCCAATTTCCTTATCTTTCTTATGAAATAGTCCCAAATCTAAAATTAATAGGATAAAGACTACACAAAGAAATATAAGC
>JBEICO010000121.1:0-4667 GCA_040383965.1 Francisellaceae bacterium | reverse complement strand
CATTATAAGACGCGCGACTGATTTAGTTTGCTTATACACTAAATCTAACACACTGATCCTATCTAGTTAACCACCTAGCGTACTGTGCGTTTAAACAGATAAGTGCTTTCTTATTTAACGAATCGGTTACGCTGAGAGAGGTAGATGCTAATAATGCAGTCTTGTGGTAAACTTATTACTGAACTTGTTTATTTCTTTTAGGAGATCTAGATCATGCAACCCAATATTAATACCGTCACCAGAGCTCGATCCGGCTTTGTCCTAGAAACCAATTCTGTTATTCGTAATACCTACATCTTATTATCACTTACTCTGCTCTTTAGTGCCTGCACAGCATGGTTCGCCATGATAACCAATGCGCGACCTATGGGCTTATTGGTTCTTCCAGTTTACTTTGGCTTATTATTTTTAACACAAAACTTACGTAACAGCAGCTGGGGCGTGGTTTCTATTTTCGCTTTCACAGGTTTTATGGGTTACACCCTAGGACCCATCTTAAATTTTTCCATTCAAGGTTTCCAAAATGGCACGCAAATGGTTATGGCATCTTTAGGGCTAACCGGTTTAATATTTTTAAGTTTATCCGGATATGCTTTAACCACCCGTAAAGATTTTAGCTACTTGGGAGGCTTTTTATTCGTGGCTGCTATGGTAGGCATGATGGCCAGTATCGCAGGTATCTTCTTTGCGATTCCGATGTTATACCTTGCGGTTTCTGCTGCGTTTGTGTTGATTGCCTCTGGCATGATCCTCTTTCAAACCAGCCTAATCATTAATGGCGGCGAAACAAACTATATAATGGCTACCATATCCCTTTACGTGGCTATCTATAACTTGTTCCTTAGCTTACTGCAATTATTTATGATGCTTTCAGGTCGACGTAACAATTAACGTTAAAGCAACTCTCCGCAACAAAAATTTATCCCCCTTTAAGGGGGATTTTTTTTGCGCCAAAAATAGTTATTGACTTAAGGAACAAAATCCGAGATACTAACTCTAATTTTTTAAAAAGTATATGCACATTTTTCTTAGGATCCTAAATAAAAATGGCAACAGAGATTGACTGTCCCAAAGAAGTAAGACGTGAACTTGAAATAGAACTTAGGGTAAGACCTGAAAGTTCTAGATTAAGCGCATGTGCCGAATATCTAAAATTCTATCAACTCATAAAACGTGACGGCAAATCTTATATTGTTAACAGTGATGGAAAGTCACCTGTTTTTGAGACACCCAAATGTGACTTTCAATTTGTTATCTTAAGAGAAAGCCAGATCCAAGATCATAATGATTGCTTACGATTAATTATTAGCAAAGGCCCTCATGAGACTATTGCCAAGCAAGCAAAAAGTGCCGTTGCTGCGGGTGATATCATGACAGTACGAGATGCTATTGGAAACTGTGAAGTCGTCAAAATAACGGATCAATCAGGTAGTTACTATATTCCAAACACCGATCCCCAAGTTTTTCAAAAGCAGCACTCTGCAAGATCCGCTATGAAAACAGTTGGACTTCCAATGGATAAATTCCAACCATTTGGTACCCCAAGTGCTTTAGTCTTTAGTACAACACTTCGTGATATGCGTAATAGCAAAATTAAAGCTGTAGATCAAAACCAAAATACCAACCTAGAAATCTCTTCGAAATTAGAACGCGAAATTCTCTCTTTCTAATACAGCTAGCCGCCAATAACTTTCACGCCGCCCATATAAGGCAATAAAACATCCGGTACAGTAATGCATCCTTTCGAGTCTTGATAGTTTTCCATTACTGCAATTAAAGCTCTACCCACTGCAAGTCCCGAGCCATTTAGCGTATGCACAAATTCGGGTTTATGCGTAGCAGAATGCCTAAATCGCGCTTGCATTCTGCGAGCTTGAAAAGCTTCAAAGTTGCTGCAAGAGGATATTTCTCGATATTGATTTTGTCCCGGTAACCACACTTCTAAGTCATAGGTTTTGGCAGAGCTAAACCCTAAATCGCCTTTACATAAAGCCATTACACGATACGGCAATTGCAGTTTTTGTAAAATGGTTTCTGCATGCTGTACGATAGACTCTAAAACGGCATAGGATTTTTCAGGATCCACAATTTGCACAATCTCGACTTTATCAAATTGATGTTGACGTATCATACCCCGCAAATCTTTACCATAAGAGCCAGCCTCTTTTCGAAAACACGGGCTATGACACACATATTTAATGGGCAATTCTTCTGCTGTTAAAATTTGCTCTCTTACCATATTTGTCACAGCTACTTCAGAAGTTGGGATCAATCGAAGATCAGAATTCTCGATGGCAAAAATATCATCCGCAAGTTTAGGTAATTGCCCGGTGCCATATAAACAATGACTGGCAACCAAATAAGGAACATAGATTTCTTGGTATCCATGTTCTTCACTATGCACATCCAACATAAATTGACCTAACGCTCGATGTAACCTGGCAAGCTGTCCCTTTAATACCATAAATCGCGCGCCGGATAATTTAGAGGCCGCTTCAAAATCTAATTGAGAGCCTCCCAGTGCTATATGATCTTGTGGACTAAAATCAAATATCGGTAAATCGCCCCAACGTCGAATTTCTTGATTTTCAACTTCAGTTTTACCCTCTGGAACCGTTACATGTGGAATATTAGGAATAAAAGCATAAAATGCATGAAGATCTTTTTGGATCTGCACTAATTCCTGTTCAGCTGCTCCTAAATTAGCTCCTAGCGTTCCAACCTCTGCTAAAAGCGGTGCGGTATCTTGTCCCGCAGCTTTAGCCAATCCAATGGCTTTAGATTTTTGATTTCGTTCGTTTTGCAATTTTTCGGTTTGCACTTGTATCGTTTTGCGTTTATCTTCTAAACGTTTAAACATCTCTAAATCTAATACAAATCCCCGCGCAGCCAGTTGCTCTTTAATACTGTCAATATTGTCTTTAAAGAATTTAGGATCTAACATGGTTTATCTCAATCATTGGTTAATACATCCACACCCGCAGGGGGAATAAATCGAAATTCTGAAATAGGGATCTCTTTATTCAGTTTAACCGCTTTAAAAATAAATTGGGATTGTTGGCCTAATTGATCTAACAATTCCATCTCTTTTAAAACTTTGTTCTTAAACCCGATCCGGATCCACTGAAATGCACCCTCTTCGCGCTGTGGGATTAATTCAAAACAAGTATCACAGCCTTGCATGCAAGTGCCTTTTTCCACTGAATAAAGTGTAATTTTAAAATCTTTATCTAAGCTTTTAACATCCCCCGTTAGAAAAAAGATAGGGGCTTTGGTTTGACCTTTAGTCAGTTTCTGTACCGTGACCTGCTCTAGATCTTTATCATAATCCCAGACGTTTTTGCCATCGGCTATCACTAATCTTGACTCTTTACCCAAAACTTCCCAGCGAAACTGTGCCGGTTTTTTAAGCCGAACCTTACCTGAACTTTGCTGCAATACCCTGCCCTGCTCACTTCTCACGGTTTGTTGAAAGCTGGCTTCTAGAGTTTGAATAGGCTCTAATAAAGAACGAAATTCTGCACAAGGGCTAATAGCAACTGCGACCTGTGATATGACAAATAAAGAAAGAAAACCTAAAACCCATTTCATGCTAACACCCTCATTTTTTTCATCATATATTCGCTGACATCATACTGCACGCCTTTTCTTTAACTTAGGCAGTGAGATAACATTATTTGCGACCATCACCCCAAACAAAATCCAGGCTGCGGCAATAAAAAAGGTGAGGTCCAAGTTCTCATTTAAAAAAACCACCCCAAGAATTGTACCCAGAATGGGTAATAAGTAGGCAACCATAGAAACAGCAGTTGCACCTTGATGCAAGATAATCCGGTAATAATACAAAAATCCAAATGCGGTTCCAAAGCTCGCTAAACTTAACAATGCGCACCAAGCTGGCCATTTCGCTTGCGCAATATCTTCTATCGGCGCTTCAAAAATAAAAGCAAGTGGCATAATACATAAACAGGAAGTAAGTAACTGTATCAAAGGTACCACCAGGGGTGGGGCAAATTGTACGTGTTTTTTAGCATAAATATTACCAAAGGCATAACTTGTCGCACCCATAAAGCTAAACAACATCCCTGTCGTATTAAAATCCGAGTCGGTTCCCATAACCGCAGGAGCAAACAAAATAATAAACCCTAGAAAGCCACAAAATACGCCCACCACTTTATTTAAATTTAAACGTTCATCCGCTAAGAAAAGATTGGCCAATATAATCGTCGTAATGGGTGTTGTACCATTTAAGAGGGCTGAGAGACTGGTAGGAATGGAAATAAGTGAAATATTAAAACAAATAAAAGCAATACTATTATTAAAAAGTCCAATCATAAAACAATGCGCCCACAATTTAGGACTCTTCGGAATAGTAATTCTTTTAAATTGTAAAATGACATAAATAATGATAGCTGCAATCCCAGTCCGTAGAAATACTAATGTGAAGGGATCAAAACCATTCACTGCCATTTTAATTAATAAATAAGAGGGCCCCCATAATAAAGATAATATTAATATATCTAACAAATTTCTTTTTTTATTCATGCTTATTAATCCAATTATAGTGAGTATGCGTTTTTAGCTTTTCGATTTATATCGGCAATTTTTAATACCACGTCATCCATCGTATGACTGGATTGATACTGAAATACCTGGAACCCCAAGTT
>JBEICO010000120.1:0-4750 GCA_040383965.1 Francisellaceae bacterium | reverse complement strand
TCGCCGTTAAAGTCCCCACCGTTTCGGCAAGTTCTGGCATAGAGGCTTCCTTCGCTTTGACAGTTTGTACCTCAATAGGCAATACAGGTTCTTCCCCCTTAGGCCCAAAATATTGATACAAATCCTTAGAAAATCCAATTAAAATCAAGATGCAAAGCAATGCAATCCATAACACAGGACGTCGTTTCAAACGGGTAAATATTAATGGAACTCGCTCTAGATCAGGTTTATTTCGCATAGCTCTCTATTCCATCTTTAATTGTTTATGATATGGTTGTGAATTAGTGAATTTTATCATCTTTTGGAGAATCTGACCATGAACCCCTTGCAGGAAGTTATCGAGTCGGCTTATGAAGTCCGTGCAACATTAACACCTGCCACTTTGGATACTTCTCTCCGCCAAGCCATAGATCAAATCTTAACCGATCTAGAAACTGGCACGCTACGAGTAGCAGAATTCGTTCAGGAACGATGGGTAGTTCACGCTTGGATCAAAAAAGCTGTTCTTTTATTTTTTTGCTTACATAAAAGCACACCTATTCTAGGAAAATATACCCAATTTTATGATAAAGTGCCTTTGCAATTTACCGAAACTTCCGAAAAAGACTTCGAAGAATTAAAAATCAGAGTCGTACCTCCTGCTACTGTGCGTCGAGGAGCTTATATTGGCCCAAACACCGTTCTAATGCCAAGTTACGTCAATATAGGTGCTCACATTGGAGAAGGTTGCATGATTGATACTTGGGCCACCGTAGGCTCTTGCGCCCAAATTGGTCATCGAGTACATCTCTCTGGAGGAGTGGGCATTGGCGGGGTTCTTGAACCATTGCAAGCAAATCCTACCATTATTGAAGACAATTGTTTTATTGGTGCTCGCTCTGAAATTGTTGAAGGCGTCATTGTGGAACACGGATCTGTCATTTCAATGGGGGTTTATATTGGCCAAAGTACTCGTATCTATAATCGAGTATCAGGTGAAATTTCCTATGGCCGTATCCCGGCAAATAGCGTGGTTGTACCAGGAAATCTACCCAGTGAAGATGGAAAATATAGCCTATATTGCGCAGTGATAGTAAAACAAGTCGACGATAAAACACGTCAAAAAACAACAATTAATGAATTGTTACGAGAAACGAGGTAAAAAGTAATGTCAAAAAAAGCCTGGATCTTATGGTTAAGCGGTATATTTTTTATAATAGGCGTATTGCTGGTAAACTGGGATAGCTCTGAAGATAAATCTTTTTCAACCGAGCCTATTACCACAGCAGCCACTTCCCCTCTCCTTCCAACAAATGGACAACATTATACAATCGAATTACTGCTAAAAGATATTTTTCCTGAAAAAGATAAGGCATGGATTAAGTTACTTCGCACCACCAATTTACTTAATACTTTTCCAAAAACTGAGCAAAATCCCGCCTCCATGTTAAATATCCTGAATGAAAAACTTCAAAGATCCTGGCTCCGAAAACCCGGCATAGAGCGATATCAACTTTCAGATGACATTTTAAGTCATAGTCAAAAAGCCAACTTATTGGTGGCATTTCAGGAACTTGGTCTCTATGATGAAATGCCACCTATAAAAGAACACGATAAATACCGAAAATATGATTGTGCAATTTTGCTGGGGGCTCTGCAGAGTAGAGTGGAAATGCGACTTCAATATATCTTGGATCTCTGGAAACAAGGAGTTCGATTTGATCGCCTTTATGTGCTCTCTGGTCATCGCAAATTAGTCGCAGAACATGAGCCTATCATGGCGGAATTGACTAAGCTCAAAATTGATCGAAATGAAACTAATATGATGATATTCATTGTCACCAAAATGATGCAAGAACAAAAAATAATTAAAGAAAATGAATTAGAGATCATTTATGTTTATGCCCCTGCTGAACCAAATGCCTCTCGCGCAAATACCACAGATAATTTGAACAGTTGGAAAAATCAGTTTGGTACTGAAGGAACAATTTCGCAAAAAGATAAATCTCTGCTATTAATCTCTAACCAACCTTATGCAGCTTATCAAGCAACTGTAGCTTATAAAATATTATCTGAACAATATTCTCATGCGATAGAAGCGGTTAATCATCAAGATAACCGTATGAAACTTGCTAATGGATATGACATCGAAATGGTAGCGCCCAAGGGAAAACCAGATGTATTAATGGCAAGTTTAGATACACTCGCTCGAGAACTCTATGAACGATTACCCTTGTTACAGCAAAGATTAGAGCAAAACAGGAAAATTGATCCGCCATGAAAGAGGATCTAACCACTCTCTCTCTTGCAAAAGAACTGATCGAATGTCCGTCTATCACACCACAAGATCATGGCTGCCAGTTCATCTTGGCACACCGGTTAGAAAGATTGGGATTTACAATTCGATCCCTTCCTTTTAAAGATGTAGAAAACCTATGGGCTATTCATGGCCACAAGCCTCCGCTGTTGGTTTTTGCAGGCCATACCGATGTTGTCCCTCCGGGAAATCCAGCCGACTGGGAAACGCCTCCTTTTACACCACATCTTAAAGACGGCTTTCTTTATGGCCGAGGTGCGGCAGACATGAAAGGCAGTATTGCCGCCATGATAACAGCCTGTGAACGCTTTATGACACAATATCCGGAATACCCAGGCTCCATTGCCTTTTTAATCACCAGTGACGAGGAAGGCCATGCAGAAAATGGAACAGTGAAAGTTTTAGAAACTCTTAAAACCGAAGGGATCAAGATTGAATATTGTTTAGTCGGTGAGCCTTCCAGCCGAAAAGTTTTAGGGGATGTACTTAAAATTGGGCGCAGAGGTTCTCTCAATTGTACCCTAACGATTTTTGGAAAGCAGGGACATGTTGCGTACCCAGAAAAAGCAAATAACCCAATTCACCAAGCATTTTTACCTTTAGCAGAGTTAACAGCAATAAAATGGGATCAAGGAAATGATTTTTTTCCAGCAACATCCATGCAAATTTCTAATATAGCTGCCGGAACCGGCGCCAATAATGTTATTCCGGGATCTCTTCACTGTCATATCAATTTCCGGTTTAATACAGAAACAACACCCGAACAATTAATTTCCCGCTTAAAATCTGTCTTAGATACTTATCAAATTCAATATGATTTAATATGGACTGTCTCTGGAATGCCTTTCTTAACCCCTAAAGGATTACTGATCTCTTCTTGCATTCAAGCGATACAAGAAATGACAGAAATAACGCCCACACTAACGACGGATGGAGGAACATCAGATGGACGATTCTTTGCTCCTCTGGGAACAGAAATCGTTGAACTTGGTCCCTGCAATGCAACCATTCATTGTGTTAATGAATCCGTTAAAATTGATGATTTAAACAAGTTATCTTTGATTTATGAACGTATTTTGGAATTGATGTTTACGTAGCCATTTTTTTGACGAATTCTGTTTTCAAATACACCGGCTCTACTTTTTCTGCGAAAATTGTATGTCCCAATTTATATTCTACAGCAGCAATGTGGGCAACATCTTGGGCTTCAGGATATTCAGAATAGGGCTTCCAATTGCCGGGAGGTAATACAATCTGCTCTTTGGGCTCTACTTTTTCTGTGGATACGGGTTGCATGACTCCGTTATTATCCAATTCGAACAGTCCCCAATAGACATCCTGTTGAGTCGCATTTAAAGTAACCAGGACTTGTTTCAAATTCTGCTGTCGATAGGCTCCTGCAGCCATAGCACGCAAAGTAGATACTAAAACAATCGGCTTACGAAGTCCAAAGCCAAAAGATTGGACCATGCTACAGGCAATTCTGATGCCTGTGAAACTCCCTGGTCCTCGACCACAGGCTAAAACATCCAGATCCTGTAGTGTTAGATCAGCTTCATTCAAGAAACTTTCAACCATGGGTAATAACAATCGAGCATGAGCACGAGGTAAAAGTTGCTGACGATTAAGAACTTTTCCCTCTAAATAGAGAGAGACGGAACAAAGATCCGAAGAAGCATCTAGAGCTAAGAGTTTGATTGAATTAGACAATTGTCTTTACAACACCATAAAGCGCCGCAACTAACATCGCTCTCTAAAGAGTCGTGCGGCACTTTACTGGATTAAACACAGACTTAAGCGGCTACAGCTACTTTAGCAACTGCTTTACGTCTACGTCTTACCTTGCGAGCACCGGTAGCTTTTTTAGCAACCCGTTTCTTCGCACCTGCCGCTTTTGGTTTGCGTGCAGTCTTTTTCTTTGTTACTTTTTTAGCAGTAGCTTTTTTAGCAACAGCTTTTTTGACGGTCTTCTTTGCACCTACGCGCTTTTTGGCAACGCGGGTCTTAGCACCTGTCTTCTTAGCTCCAGCCTTTTTAGCAACTGATTTCCGAGCAACGCTCTTTTTAGCAACTGCTTTCTTAACAGTACGCTTTTTGGGCTTTGCAGCGGCTTTTGCCTTGGGAGCTGCTTTCGCAGCCTTTACTTTCTTAACAGCTTTTTTCACTTTTGCCATTCTAAAGATCTCCTATGGCTTAACTCTAACAATTAGACATTACAAACATAGCACAGATATTATCTTAGTACATACTGCATTAGCAATTTTTTTTTTAAATAAATCCAATTCTTGGTAATCCGAACCTCTCATAAAATCTTCCCACCCCCCCTCTTAACCATAGAATCTTAAAAAATAAATATTAATTAAAGCTGAAAAAATCAAGATATTTTGTTAATTTTCTGTTATAGGTAAGTACCAAGCTTAACTTGATCGCACCCAGAATTCTTATTAAATTAAC
>JBEICO010000119.1:0-4752 GCA_040383965.1 Francisellaceae bacterium | reverse complement strand
TCCATATATTGTAAACCCCAAAATTCGAAAGCATTCGTTAGATATACGCCCGCAATTCCAACCACAAAAATAGGGCCAATATGTTGCTTTTTAAGGGTAAAATGTTGGCGGTCGAAGAAAAATTGATAAGCCAATAATAAAAAGCCTGCCAATAACATCCGAGCTGCTGTTACAAATAAAGGAGGAGCAAATTCCAGGGTTAATTTGCCAAAGACAAACACTGAGCCGTAAAAGGCGCACAATAGAACCACTAAGCTTTGTAAGTACACACTATTCACATTATTTTCCGAGTAGGGTTAATGGTACGAACCCCCTAAACTTGATATTATAACTTAATGTTTGCACAGGTTAAAATTATTTTAATTAGAACAACTCACCCAGGTAATATAGGTGCAGTTGCTCGCGCCATGAAAAACATGGGATTTAAGCATCTTAGCTTGGTTTCTCCCAAACAATTTCCTTCTGAAGAAGCAACTGCAAGAGCAAGTGGCGCTGAAGATATTTTGGAAAATGCCGAAGTGGTGGGATCTTTAGAAGAGGCCATCCAAGATTGTCATATTATCATGGGCTTAAGTGCTAGAGCCCGAACATTATCTTGGCCCACATTATCGGCAAGAGACGCAGCAGTTGATTTGGTGAACACTTTAAGACCGATTTCTACCCGAAAAGCAGCCATCGTATTGGGGCAAGAACAAAGTGGTCTTTCGAATGAGGAGCTTCAAAAGTGTCACAAGCGAATCAATATTCCTGCAGATCCCAACTTTGCTTCTTTAAATGTAGCCCAAGCCGCTCAGGTGATGACATATGAACTTAGAATGGCAATTTTGGCGCAGGAAGCATTGTCTGTTACTGAAAGCGATGGGAATTGTATTGAAATCTCAAAAGATATGGTAACAGCAGCGGCAATGGAGGGGTTTTATCAGCAATTAGAAGACATTTTAATTCGGATCCAATTTTTAGATCAGAATGCTCCAGGACAGTTGATGGAACATTTACGGCGATTATATTCTAGAGCGGCCTTAACTCAAACAGAATTGAATATTTTACGGGGCGCGATCAACGCAGCACATAAAACAGTTGGGTTACAAGATGATTAGAAAAAAGTCGATCTATTTAGACTATGCTGCAACCACGCCAATTGATCCGCGTGTGATTGATAAAATGAGCTGTTGTTTAGGTATGGATCAGGGATTATTTGCGAATCCGTCTTCTAACCATGGATTGGGGGTGGATGCAAAAGCGGTAATTGAAGCAGCGCGGCTTTCAGTTGCAAACTTAATAGGTGTTGTACCTCGAAATATTGTTTTTACCGGAGGTGCAACCGAATCCATTAATCTTGCCTTGAAAGGGGTAGCTTTATATTATCCAGATCGCGGTAAGCATATTGTAACGTGTCGCACAGAGCATAAAGCAGTATTGGAGTCCTGCCAATATTTGGAAACATTAGGATATTCAGTTACCTATTTAAGCCCTAAAGCGAATGGATTGATTGATCTTAAAGAGTTAAAAGCTGCATTAAGAACAGATACCATTTTAGTATCCCTGATGCAGGTTAATAATGAAACAGGTATAATTCAGGATCTTAAAGCGATAGGAGAAATAACTCGACAACGGGGAATTTTCTTTCATGTAGACGCTGCTCAAAGTGTGGGAAAAATCCCGGTTAAGCCTGAAGACTGTTCAGCCGATCTCTTGTCTTTGACAGCACATAAATTATATGGTCCCAAGGGGATTGGAGCATTATATGTGTGCGACAACCCAAGAGTGCGGTTGGTATCGCAAATGCATGGAGGTGGGCAGGAACGCAAATTTCGTGCAGGGACTTTAGCAACGCACCAAATTGTTGGATTAGGAGAAGCTTGTAGAATTGCCGGTGAGGAGATGCAAGTTGAAACTAAAAGGATAGAAGCACTACGGGATCAATTTTGGCAAGGGTTGCAAGATTTACCTGAAGTCATTTTAAATAACGAAGTCGAGATTAGTGTGCCTCACATACTCAACATTAGATTTCAAGGCGTTAGCAATCAGGATTTTTTACAGGCTTTAGTATTAAATGGACTAGCGGTTTCTGCTGCTTCAGCTTGCCAGGATACTCATTTAGAGCCGTCACATGTTTTACAAGCCATGGGGTATACTCGAGAAGAAGCTTGGCATTCTTTGCGTTTTTCTTTTGGAAGGTTTACCACAGTATTTGACATTGAACAGGCTATATTAATCATTCGAGAACACTATTTACATTTAAGGGGATCAAAATGAATAATATCGAATTAACCAGTAGTGCAGTGGCGCATTTTCAAAAGATCTTGCAAGAACAAAAAGATGCCGTAGGGGTTCGATTGGGCATAAAATCGACGGGTTGCTCCGGGTTATCTTACGTATTAGACATTGCCAAAGATATTCGAGTACAAGATAAAATATTTGAAACAGAGGGAATTTCAGTGATAGTGGATCCCAATAGCTTGCCATTTTTACAAGGCACAGTCATCGATTGGGTAATTGATGGCTTAAATGAATATCTCCAGTTTAAAAACCCTAATGTGAAAGGCGCTTGCGGTTGTGGAGAGAGCTTTACCGTCGAGAATTAAGTTTATCTTCTGGATAACAAGACAAATACTTTTAAATCAGCTATAACAAATTTATGAATCCAAAAATGACTGCATTAGATGCTGCGACTGCTCTGGGAAAGAGTGAGAGTTGGGTAATTGAACAATTAGAGGAACGTAAGCTTGCCTATCAAAAGGTGGGTCAGCGCGTTTATTTTGAACATGAAACCGCCAGAAGTTTTTTTCAGTTTACCATTCAGCCAAGAATCATTGCTTTTCAAATTGCCAAGGGTGGCACGGGTAAAACCTCACTTTTATATGAATTCGCCGTTCGCGCAAGCCTTTATGGAGCCAAAGAGCTTTGTATTGATATGGATCAGCAAGGGAATTTAACCCATGCGCTAGATCAAGATGCGGAAAACTTACCTGTGATGATTGATGTTTTACTGGATGATCATCCTCTAAAAGACTCTATTGTTTCTGTGCTCCCTGGCCTTGATTTGATCCCCAGCCGTTTTGAAAATGCGATGTTAGATGAGGTTTTAAGGGTTAAGAAGGTTCCTTTGGATGCCGTTTATCGCGATCCTTGGCAGGCTTTGAAAGCAGAATACGATTTAATTGTCGTGGATTGTCCGCCTAGTCTTGGCCAATCTGTGGTAGCGTCGGCATTGGCAGCGGATCTTTTATTAGCGCCTGTCACGCCCGAAAAATTTGCGTTATCTGGCTTAGACACCGCGTATCGGTCTATTGAAGAATTACAGGCTCGTTTTCAGATCCCCATTCGCTTTGGTATCGTTTTAAATAAATTTGAAGCCAGAACCAATTTATCCCTTAATGCTTTAAAGTATCTTAGAAATCACCCAAAATATGGGGACAGAATGCTTAAAAATTATGTCAGAATTTCTCAAGAATTTCCAAAAGCGATTTCTAATTGTTGTTCTGTTTTTGAATCTCCCAAAGCCACCACGCCTAAGGAAGACATTGATTCATTAACCCGCGAATTGCTGGAGATAGAAGCGATCCCAGAAGCGAAGGCTTTTTCGATAGCAGAACTTTTGACCGACTCCCTTAGTACCTCTTCTTTTGCAGGAGAGGATACCGTTTTAGGACCCTTTGGTTAATTTTAAGACAGAGGTCTTATTATCGGCTATAAAGGTTAGATGGATCTAAAAATTTCTTTAGTTGACGCAGCCGCCTGTCTTGGCAAACCCAAGAGTTGGGTAGCTGATTTTTTAAAAGAACACCTTCTTGATTATTCAAAAGTAAGTAATCAACTCTATTTTGGGCATGAAACGGCTAAAAAAGTGTTTCAATTTTCTTTTGATCCCCAGGTGATTGTCTTTCAAATTGTTAAAGGGGGAACGGGGAAAACTTCATTAGTCTATGAATGTGCGGTACGAGCTAGTTTATATGGGGCCAGAGTGCTTTGCATCGATATGGATCAACAAGGCAATTTAACGGATGCCTTCAATCAAGATCCTGAAAATCTACCCGTGATGATTGACATTCTAGCGGATAATTATCCGTTTAGAGAGGCTATTGTACCCGTCGCACCTGGCATTGATCTTTTTCCAAGTCGCTTTGATAATGCCATGCTAGATGAAGTGTTAAGAGTAAAACAATGTCCTATTAAGGCCATTTATCGAGATTTTTGGCAGCCATTAAAGCAAGACTATGATTTGATCTTAGTAGACTGTCCACCGAGTTTAGGACTATCCGTTGCCGCAGCTGCTTTAGCAGCAGATTGCGTAGTAGCGCCCGTTACCCCCGAAAAATTTGCTTTGTCGGGGTTAGATATTCTGTATAATTCCTTAGAAGAATTAAAAGAAGCTTTTCAGGTAGATCTCCAGTTTCAAATCGTATTGAATAAATTTGAAGCGGGGACAACGCGTTCTCTAAATGCGTTAGAATATTTAAATCATCATCTTAATTATCAAGATAAAATGTTGCGAAGTCCAATTAGAGTTTCCCCAGAATTTCCTAAAGCTAATTCCAAGCATGGCTCTATTTTTAATACCTTAAAATCTACAATTGCAAAGCAAGATATGGATAGTTTTACCAGGGAATTATTGAATATTAATAAAATGTCGACTGCTGAAATTTCTGGCATAGAAGAGATAGTGGGAACAACTGTGTAACGACATTAATGATTCAAGCCATTGGAAATGCGTTATTTGCGAATAATCTTATTGATCTTTTTAATGTATTC
>JBEICO010000118.1:0-4822 GCA_040383965.1 Francisellaceae bacterium | reverse complement strand
GCCCACCGGTCTGCCGAATTTGACGCACAATTTCCATGCCCGATTGTCCCGATAATGAAAAATCGATAAAAAGAAGATCTGGGCATTTCTTACGACATTGATCCACAACTTCACGCCCTGTTAAGGCTTCCTGCACCACATGCCCTGATTTCTGCGCCCATTCCACTAATTGATGCCTATGTTCTATATCTTGATCTGCCACCATTATGCGCATGCTTGGCTCCCTTAGTGCTTTAAGTTGTGTTTAATAGCCTCTTTGGCCAGTTTTTCAGCAGAAAGATACCCACCAACTAACGTACCATCGGCAAAAACTAAAGTTGGTGTGCCATTGATCCCAATTTTTTGTCCCAGCTCCAATTGCGCCTCAATTTCCTTAGCAGAAGAACAAGTCCCTACTGAAACTGCTTCACCTTGCATGGCATTGGTCATAGCCTCTTTGGGATCTTTTGAACACCACACGGATTCCATCTTAGTATAAGTTGGTGAACCAACCCCTTGCCTAGGAAATGCCAAATATCGTAGCTCAATACCCAAGTCCAATAGCTGAGAAATTTCCGCATGCAACTTTCGACAATACCCACAATCGGGATCGGTAAAAACCGTCACGACTGCTTTTAATTCTTTCGGTGAATAAACTACCATTTCTTTAGCAGAAATCTTTTTCAAAGCTGCCACACGCGCTTCTTTGCGAACCGATTCTGTGATATTTCTATCTTCATTTCGAGCTAAATCTAGCACATCTCCTGAGAGCAAATATCGTCCATCATTACTCGCATATAAAACAACTGGCCCGGACGTTACCTGATATAACCCATCAATTGGACTTTTGACCAAATTATCCACTTCAAAATCTGGAAAGGCTGTTTGGATCTGCTGCTTAATGTTATCCACCGCTTGTGTCTCCTGACTAGCAGCCCCACATTGACCAAACACCAAAAATGATACTAAAACATACCCTAAACGCTTCATCTTGCAGATCCTTTTAGAAAACCCTTCCCCATCTTCAATAGTATACCAATTTAGGCTTATCCTCGAGGATGGTGTTTGGCATGCAAAGCCTTAAGCCGATGATTGGCCACATGGGTATAAATTTGGGTAGTAGAAATACTAGCGTGTCCCAATAAGACTTGGACGATCCTAAGATCAGCCCCATGGTTCACCAAATGAGTTGCAAAGGCATGCCTTAACGTATGCGGAGAAATGGGCTTCTCAATTCCAACTTTTTTGGCATAATGTTTAATTCGATGCCAAAATGTTTGACGGGTCATGGCAACCCCCCGATTACTTAAAAAAACAGCATCATCGGAAGTAGCATTTTTCAATAATAGAGGACGAGCCTTAATAAAATATTTTTGGATCCAATCCAATGCTTCTTCTCCAAAAGGGATCATTCGCTCGCGATTTCCTTTCCCAAATACTCTAACCACACCTTGCTGCAAATTCACTTGATCTAACTTAAGTCCTACTAATTCGCTCACTCTTAAACCGCAAGCATATAATATTTCTAAAAGGGCTTTATCGCGTAATCCTGAAGGATCTTCAACATTAGGCGCTTTTAATAAAGCTAAGACATCAGTTTCTGAAAGTTCCTTGGGAAGAGACCGACCTAAACGAGGACTAGCAATATTGAGAGTGGGATCTATTTCACACTGTTTTTCTCGAACATAATATCTATAGAAAGTTCTAAGACAAGATAAAACTCGTGCAGTAGATCGGGGATGAGATCCTTGTTCTTTTTTGTAGAGAAAATATTCCAAGATATCACTGGAAGCAACGTCGAGTAAGGATTTTTTACGTTCTAACATCCATACGGAAAAATGTTGGAGATCTGTTTGATAAGCAGCCAGTGTATTGCGACTTAAGCCCTGCTCTAACCACAGGGCGTCGATAAAGATTTTGATATGTTCTACCGTGTCTACCGCAGAAATATCTATTCCTCAGTATTATCTATCTGTTCTGCTTTGCCAAGTTCAGCATATTTTTGTTGTAAGCGTTCTTTAATTCGCGCACCTTTACCTGTCAGACCACGTAAATAATACAATTTCGCTTTACGAACATGACCACGACGTTTTACTTCGATACCTTTGATGGTTGGGCTATGAGCTTGAAATACACGCTCTACCCCTTCACCATGAGAAATCTTTCGTACGGTAAAAGAAGAATTAAGACCGCGATTTCGTTTCGCAATAACCACCCCTTCATAAGCTTGAATACGGGTTCGTGTTCCTTCTTTTACTTCCACTTTAACAATAACAGTATCGCCGGATCGAAATTCAGGTAAGCCAGACTTTAACTGTTCGGTTTCGATCTGCTGAATAATATTACTCATACTCCACTCCTATGTCTCTTCGTCATTTTCACGAATAAATTCTTGCAATAATGCTTGGCATTCTGCGTTTAATACTAGCTTCTCTATTAAATCTTTGCGCCTTAACCACGTGCGGCCTAACTTTTGTTTTAACCGCCACCTTGCTATGGCTGCATGATCTCCCTTCATTAAAACCTCGGGAACCTGTAACCCTTCAATGACATCTGGCCGCGTATAATGGGGGCAATCCAATAATCCATCTGAAAAAGAATCTAAATTTGCAGACTCTTCATGCCCTAATACACCCGGTACCCAGCGAATCACCGCATCAATGGCTACCATAACCGCTAACTCACCACCACTTAAGACGTAATCGCCAATCGACCACTCTTCATCAACTTCAAGCGCAATAAGCCGCTCATCAATTCCTTCGTAACGGCCTGCCACAAACAAAAGTCTAGACTCTGCTGCTGCCACTTTTCGGATCAAACTTTGATCCAGTTTTTGGCCCTGAGGTGTCACATATACCACCTTAACAGGTCCATTGGCTGCAAGCCTTGCCGCTTGAATGGCACGACGCAAGGGTTCTACCTGCATTACCATGCCAGGTCCCCCCCCATAAGGCCGATCATCCACCGTTTGGTGGCGATCTTCGGCGAACGTGCGGGGATCCCAACACTCTAGCTGTAATAAACCTCGTTCAACAGCTCGCCTCGTAACCCCATAATTCGTGAGTGCTTTAAACATCTCAGGAAACAACGTGACAATACCACACCACATAGAGAGTTAAAACTCCGGATCCCAAGAAACTCGTATCAATCCTGCCTCTATATCAATTTTCAGAACATAATCGTCTGGAATATATGGAATAAGATGATCCTTTTTCTCGCCTTTCACCATCAGGACATCATTAGAGCCGGTTTCCATTAAGCCCTCGACTACGCCTAATACCTGATCCTCTTCCGTTATAACCGTTAATCCTATTAAATCCGCCCAATAATACTCCCCAGGCTCTAATGGGGGTAGTGCGGTATGAGGGATCCCAATATCTGAGTTTGTTAGTTTTGCAACCAGCTCTCGAGTCTCGTATCCTTTTATTAGTGCGACAAAACCATTTCCTTGAGCTTTAGCCTCTAATACCGTCATCGCTTGCCATTGGTTTTTAATATGAAGCTGCCAAGTCTGGTATTTTAATATGTTGTCAGAAGGTAAAGAAAAAGAGTGCACATGCACCCAACCCCTAACACCAAAGGGAGCTCCCACTCTACCAATAACGACAATATCGCTGTTTAAGACGCCTTCTTGTCCCATTCTGCCAATAAAGCCGTCATCCGTTGCGATAATTGTGCTCCAAGGCCTACCCAATGCGTCACTCGCTCACGATTAACGTTCAATCGTAGCTCCTGACCACAAGCAATAGGATTAAAGTACCCTAACCGCTCAATATAGTTACCACCATCACGACGGTTACGCTTATGAGCTGCAACTATATGATAAAATGGACGTTTTTTTGCGCCGCCCCGCGTTAATCGAATCACCACCATGTATAAGTAAACCCCTTAATAACTAGAATTCTCGGAACAGAGCATTGTACCTAAATATCTGGCAAAGGTATAGCCTGGCTCTTTACTGCCCCACACCCTCGTGCCCTTGGGAATGGGGGGGGGGAACCTAAGCCAACCCTTCACAAAGGGGTTATTTCAAGCCTAAGTCATTGAATGGATCTGGTTCTGTTTTTAGGTTCCCGAATATAAGGAACAAGGGCGGTTTCTGAACAACTAGCCATATATCTTTGCTTAGCAATGTTCCTTAGCCAATTCATTTCTCCCCCCAATGAAGTTCCTAAAATCTCATCTTTAAGATTTGTATAAACTTTTTTCACTAACTGATAACCGTGAAAATAGGAAACAAGATTTGGATCAATTGGTTCAAGTTCAAACTTCTTCACTAAAAATACTTCAAAACCTTTGCTGATAAGCCTAGCAAAAAAATCAGGAAGATGACAACAACCACACAACAAACTTAAATTAAGATTGGTTTTATTGTCGTGCTTTGCAATAATTTCCCCCAATATTGTAATCCAGCGTTCATTTCTATCTGGAATATAAGCAGGATCTTCTAAGGCAAAATCATGCGCATAATCTATAATGTTATATAAATTTTCGGTTACTGGTAGCAAAGATTTGCAATCCTCTTCATCCCGTTCCAAACTTAAGACGTTTTCTTTTAAAACAGTTCTTACCTCTTCTAGATTCTTCTTAGCTCCTTCAATAAATAAGTCCGGGTACTTAGAATAACGTATATCATAATTAGATTGCTTTAAAATACGATTTCTTGAAAATTCAAAATCTAAAGAGACCACCCGCTTATTTTTTTGTAGAAATTTTCTATGTAACACATGATCTACTTCATTCCCATAAAAAAAATAATTTAAGTTTTAAAGAAATTCAGTAATAGACCAAGATCTTAGTAATGAAACAGAGGGTACTGGAAAATTGTTATCCTTAACATGTT
>JBEICO010000117.1:0-4877 GCA_040383965.1 Francisellaceae bacterium | reverse complement strand
TATTGTCTGGATTGAATAAACGAATTGTGACGACACTGCAGTGTCAATCGTTATCTAGTGGAGAGGCGTTATGTCTATAACACCCCGTGTCGCTTTGGTAACGGGTGCGAGCCGAGGAATTGGTAAAGCCATTGCCTTGCGATTGGCAAAAGAGGCGGGTGTTACGGTTATTGGTAGTGCGACCACTGAAAAAGGTGCAAGTGCTATTACCGAATATTTTCAAGCTGCTGATCTAAATGGCAAAGGTATTACTTTAGATATTAGTGAAGGTGACAATATTGAGACGGCTTTAGAACAAGTTGTCAAGATTGCAGGTTCTCTGCCTGCCATTTTAGTGAATAACGCTGGTATTACTGCAGATAATCTTTTTTTACGTATGAATATTGATGAATGGTCCAAAGTCATTAACACCAATTTAACCGGAACTTATCGGTTGATCCATGCCTGTATTCGTTCTATGGTAAAACAACGGTTTGGTCGCATTGTGAATATTAGCTCTGTGGTTGGAGTGATGGGGAATCCAGGACAAGCTAATTATGCAGCGTCTAAAGCTGGCATTATTGCGTTAACAAAATCTATTGCACGAGAATTAGGATCAAGAGGGATCACGGCTAATGTTGTGGCGCCTGGATTTATAGATACCGATATGACGCGAGTTCTATCTGAAGATCAGAACGCCAAGTTGTTGGAGCAGATCCCAATCCATCGTATGGGGCAACCCGAAGAAATTGCTGCAGCGGTGGCTTTTTTGGTTTCTTCTGAAGCAAGTTATATTACAGGTGAAACATTGCATGTCAATGGCGGCATGTATATGTCTTAGGTTTACATTTATGTTAATGATGAGGAGTTTTGAATGAGTAGAATCGATGAACGCGTTAAAAAAATTATCGCGGAACAATTAGGTGTGGAAGAAGCTAAAGTGGTTCCAGAGGCTTCTTTTATAGAAGACTTAGGGGCAGATTCACTAGATACCGTAGAGTTAGTGATGGCATTAGAAGAACATTTTGAAACCGAAATTCCAGATGAGGATGCTCAGAAAATTTTAACGGTGAAAGATGCGATTGATTATGTCGGAGCTAAAACCGTTGCACAAAGCGAATAGAGGATTATGTCTAAACGACGGGTAGTGGTTACAGGGTTGGGGATTATTTCCCCAGTAGGTAATCAGGTGAGCGACGCCTGGGGTGCGATATTGGCTGGAAAAAGCGGGATCCGTTCGATCACAAACTTTGATACAACTGAATTTAGTACAAAGTTTTCGGGTTGGGTGCAGGGCTTTGATGTCAATCAATATATGTCTGCCAAAGAGGCTCGTAAATGCGATGTGTTTATTCAGTATGGAATTGCCGCTGCTAAAGAAGCGGTGATCCATTCTGGTTTAGACACTTATGAGGGATTAAATCGGGATCGGATCGGTGTTTCTATTGGATCTGGGATTGGAGGCCTAGCCACGATTGAGGCCAATCATATTCAATTACAACAAGCAGGTCCGCGACGCATTTCACCTTTTTTTATTCCAGCTTCGATTGTTAATATGTCTTCAGGTCACGTTTCCATTAACTATGGATTTCGAGGGCCTAATCTTGCTGTCGCCACAGCATGTACTACCGGAACGCACAGCATAGGATTAGCAGCTCGTTGCATTGCGTATGGTGATGCAGATGCAATGGTTGCCGGTGGTGCAGAGTATGCCACGACACCTTTAGGATTAGGTGGATTTGCAGCGGCACGAGCACTTTCCTCTCGAAATGAGGATCCCGCACACGCGAGTCGCCCGTGGGATAAGGATAGAGATGGGTTTGTATTAGGGGATGGTGCCGGTGTATTGGTATTAGAAGAATATGAACATGCCAAAAAACGTGGCGCTAATATTCTTGCAGAATTAGTGGGTTTTGGTATGAGTGGCGATGCGTTTCATATTACTCGACCTTCAGAAGGCGGAGTGGGTGCTGCTGCTTCTATGCGCAATGCACTGCACGATGCCAAGGTAAATCCTACCGATATTCACTATATTAATGCCCATGGCACTTCAACGGAAGCAGGCGATTTAGAAGAAACGTTGGCGATGAAATTAGCATTAGGCGATGCAGTAAGAAAGATCCCAGTAAGTTCAACAAAATCCATGACCGGACATTTATTGGGTGCAGCAGGAGCCATTGAAGCGATATTTACGGTGATGGCTATCCATGATCAAGTTGCGCCTGCCACGATTAATTTAGAACATCCTGGAGAAGGGTGTGATTTAGACTACGTGCCTAATATAGCGAGAAAAATGCGTATTGAAGTGGCTATGTCTAATTCTTTTGGTTTTGGTGGTACAAATGGAACGCTCATTTTCAGGAAGATATGATTAAGCGTTTTTTAAAATGGATTTATAAAGCAGCTCCCTTATTGGGGGTTCTGGCTGTTGGCATAAGTTTACACTATTACTTTTTTTTACAAAATCCTTTAAGAGTAGGCAAGTCAGGTTATATATTGACAATCGCACCAGGTTCTTCGGTGCGTTCTATTGCAGAGAAGTTATCTCATGATAGCGTGGTAGAGGTTGCGTTGTGGTTTATGCTAACCGTGCGGATGGAAGGTGTTTGGAGCGAGCTAAAGGCAGGTGAGTATCTGATTAAAGCCGGCACACTGCCAAAGGAATTGATCCAACAATTAAAAAGTGGTCGTGTCATCCAGCATGCCTTAACCATAGTACCGGGTTGGACATTCGAACGTTTGATGATGGAAATTAATCAATGTTCTGCTTTAAAACATACTTTATTGGATACTGCACCGGCAGAGATTATGGGAAAGTTAGGGTTTGCAGGAGAGCATCCAGAAGGTCAATTTTTTCCTGAAACGTATTATTTTACCGCCGGCACGGCGGATTATATTTTTTTACAACGAGCACATCATTTATTACAAAAAAAGTTGCAGAGCGCTTGGGATCAAAAAACCCCAGCTTTGCCTTTGAAATCACCCTATGAAGTGTTAATTTTAGCTTCAATAATTGAAAAAGAATCGAGTCATCCAGAAGAATATGCTGATATTTCCGGTGTTTTTTTAAGAAGATTGGCAAAAAAGATGCCGTTGCAAGCCGATCCCACGGTTATCTATGGTATTGGAAATCAGTACAAGGGTATTATTACCAGCGAAATGTTGACAAGATCTACGCCTTATAATACGTATCAAAAGTTGGGTTTGCCGCCCACTCCAATTGCCTTGCCAGGAGAAAAAGCTTTATTAGCAGCAACGCGTCCAAATACTGGAGAGTATTTATATTTTGTGGCTCGCAAAGAAGGGAAAGGGCATGTTTTCTCTAAAACCTTGCCGGAGCATCAAAAGGCTGTTAACGAATATAGAGATAGAGCAGCAATAGGAAAACCCTAACGTGTTTATCACCTTTGAAGGAATTGAAGGGGTAGGTAAAACAACTCAGTTGAAAGCCATGGCGGAAATGTTTAAGCAAGCCGGACTTCTGGTGTTAATGACGCGTGAGCCAGGTGGAACCCCAATGGGAGAAGAGATCCGGAATGTTCTTCTGGTACACCGTTATGAAAGAGTCGCGCCACTCACGGAATTATTACTAATGTTTGCTGCCAGAGCGCAGCATGTGGACACGGTTATCCGTCCCGCTTTAGCACAAGGGCGCATAGTGTTATGTGATCGCTTTGTGGATGCTACGTATGCGTATCAAGGGGGAGGACGTGGTGTATCCTTTGATTTAATTCGTCGCTTAGAATTATTGGTATTAGGGGATTTTAAACCAGACCTGACATTATTATTTGATGCCCCTGTTGAGATAGGATTAAACCGCATTAAAGCTCGAGACCCTGTTCAAGATAGGATAGAACAAGAAAAATTGGACTTTTTTGAGAGAGTACGAGTTGCTTATCTGTCTTGTGTAGAGGTTGATCCAAAGCGGTATAGAATTATAGATGCCTCCCAGTCTTTAGAGACTGTTCAACAAGGTGTATCCCAGATCGCAACTGAGATCATTCAAAACTTTCATGCGCACTAAGTGGCCCACCACGGGATCTATTTTATGTGTGGGATCTGCTGCTTTTCCCTTCGCTAAAGAACATGCTAGAAAAATTTTGTGTGAAAATAGTGAACGAAGTGGTGCGCTGTTTGATTCAAATACCCATCCTGATTTTAAATTGATAGAACCTGATCCCAATTCACAGGGGATCAAAATAGATCAAATTCGGGATCTGATTGACTGGGCAACGGGAAAACCGCAAATTTCTGGTAAACAAATTGCGATTTTGTTTCCTGCACATTTAATGAATACTGCAGCAGCCAATGCTTTATTAAAAACCCTAGAAGAGCCTTCTTTAGAAACATTGATCATCTTAGTGTCAGACAAACCTTCTTTTATTCCTGCAACTCTTCGTAGTCGTTGTTATTGGATCCGCTTAAGATCTGCTGTGGAAAACCTAGCTCCCTCTGCTTTAGAGATCAAGATAGAGCAGGATCTGGAAGCATTACGTTTAGGGCAGCGAGATCCAATCTCAATCGGAATAGAATGGATAAAAGAGGATCCTAAAACTTTATTAGATCTTTTGTTACAGGTTTTACACCGAAAAACAATCCCTTTTGTAGAGACAAAAAACTTTGCACGAAATCGAGCTTGGTGGCAATTTATTGATCAAGTGCACCGAGCCAAAGTGGAACTCACAGAGCAAAATGCCCCGAATATACAATTATTATTTGAATCATTATTGATTGAATATAATATGTCATCAACTATGTTGCGGTAACTTTCAGGATAGTTGTCGCGTGACGCAGAGTAAAATTACCCTACAAGCTGCATGATAGTCAGTCTCAAAAAATAACACAAGTTTTTTATACCAGAAGTTAATAATTATCAGGTGATCGCGCTAACGCACCGG
>JBEICO010000116.1:0-4895 GCA_040383965.1 Francisellaceae bacterium | reverse complement strand
GATTTTATTATTATGTGCCCTGCTAGTGCTAGCATGGATTTTGGGTTCTGTGGCGATTTCAGCTGCCTTAAAAACAAGCGTAGAGTAGTATATGAATTTCATAAAACGTTGGTCTTCTCCGAAAAGATGCTATGAGTTGTCAGGGAAATTGACTCCATGGTTTGCGTTTATTTCTTTTTGTTTAATGAGCTATGGTGTTGCAGCAGGATTGTTTTGGGCACCAACGGATCATCAACAAGGTGATGGTTTTCGAATGATATATATTCATGTGCCAGCCGCTTTCTTGTCATTGATGATCTACGCGATTATTTTTATACATTCCGTTATATTTATGGTGTGGCATATTAAATTAGCCGATCAAATCGCAAACAATAGTGCACTTATGGGAGCGACTTTTACGGTGATTGCGTTGGTGTCTGGCGCATTGTGGGGAAAACCAATGTGGGGCACCTGGTGGATTTGGGATGCACGTCTTACTTCAGAGTTGATCTTACTATTTTTGTATTTTGGATATATGGGATTAAGATCGGCAATTCGAGATCCAATACGATCGGCAAAGGCAGGCGCAATTATTGCCATTGTTGGAATGGTTGATATTCCGATAGTGCATTTTTCGGTTGAATGGTGGGCAACTTTGCATCAAGGCGCAACCTTAGCAAAATTAACTAAGCCTTCCATTGCTAATGCAATGCTGTATCCTTTACTAGCCATGATTGCTGCATTTTTCTTTTTCTTTGTAGCTTTATTGAGTTTTAGAGTAAGAAGTGCTCTTTTAAAAAGAGAATGGCAATCAAATTGGGCGCGTGAAAAGATAGTCTCTTATGGAGGATTAAAATGAAAGAATACGCTCTTTATCTATGGCCTTGTTTTTTAATGGCTTTTGCACTATTGGGTTTTAATATTGGATTTGTATGGTTAGAATGGCGGCAGGTGATTAAACACTGTCATCGGAGTATGGGTACTCAATGAATGCCATTCGTAAACGCCGATTATTATTTATTGGAATATTAACAGTAAGTTCCTTTGTAGTGGCGTCTCTTGTGATCCTAGCTTTGCGAGAAAATATCAATCTTTTTTATAGTCCTAGCCAAGTGGTTAAGGGCGAAGTTAAAAAAGGCATTCGTATTCGTGTGGGTGGCATGGTTAAGCCTGGGAGTGTGATCCGAGGGGAAGAACTAAATGTTCAATTTGTATTAATCGATTTTCCAAAGAATTCCGTGAGTGAAAATCAACTTTTAAATGAACTTGAAGTTAACTTTACTGGCATTTTGCCTGATTTATTTAAAGAAGGTCAGGGAATAGTAACGACAGGTGAATTATCTAAGAACTCGATTTTTAGAGCAGATGAAGTACTTGCCAAACATGATGAAAACTACAGGCCCCCGGAGTTAACGTATGATCCCTGAGTTAGGCCAATTTTCCTTGATCCTGGCGCTATGCTTATCTGTGTTGCAATTTGGCTTGCCGTTTTGCGGCATTCTAAAAAACCATTCGCATTGGATCCAAACCGTCCATCCTATTGTACTTGGCCAAGCATTTTTTATCACTTTGAGTATTTTATGTTTAGCCTATGCTTTTTGTACCAATGACTTTTCAGTCGCTTTCGTGGCGCAGCATTCCAATACTACTTTACCTTTTATGTATAAAATTAGTGCACTCTGGGGTGGCCATGAAGGCTCTTTATTGTTATGGGGATTTATCTTTAGCATTTGGACTGTACTGGTGAGTGTGACGGGAAGATCTTTACCCCCGGTATTTTTGGCGCGTGTCTTGATTGTTATGGGGTTGGTAAGCTTTGGTTTTTTATGGTTTTTGCTGGCAACATCTAATCCCTTCCAACGGTTTTTGCCGAACTATCCTTTGGATGGCAATGATCTAAACCCACTCTTACAGGATTTGGGGTTAATTATTCATCCACCCTTGTTATACATGGGGTATGTCGGGTTTGCCGTTCCGTTTGCCTTTGCAGTGAGTGCGCTTTGGGATCAAGAAAAGGAGATCTTTTGGGCGAAATGGGTACGTCCTTGGGTGCTCTTAGCATTTGGTTTTTTAACGCTTGGCATTGTTCTTGGAAGTTGGTGGGCCTATTACGAATTGGGTTGGGGTGGATGGTGGTTTTGGGATCCGGTTGAAAATGCTTCATTTATGCCTTGGTTAGTTGGTATTGCTTTGATCCATTCTCTGATGGTAAGTGATAAAAGAGACATATTTCAAGGATTAAGCCTATTGCTTGCGATTATTGCATTTGCTTTAAGTTTGTTAGGGACATTTTTAGTTCGCTCTGGGGTGCTAACGTCGGTGCATAGTTTTGCGAATGATCCAGAACGCGGCATTTTTTTATTGATATTTTTAAGCTTAGTAATTGGGGGAGCATTAGGGTTATTTGCCTTTAGAGCCAATCGATTTGTGAAAACCTCGAGCTTTAATTTACAAGGAAATTCCCGTGAATTATTAATATTAATAGGGATATTGTTTGTCATGGTTAGTGTTGCGACTATTTTGCTTGGAACGGTATTCCCTTTAATATATGAAGTGTGTACTGGTCAAAAATTATCGGTTGGATTTCCTTATTTTAATGCGGTATTTATTCCCTTAATGATCCCTGTCTTAATATTAGTGCCGGTGGGACCTTTAAGTTCCTGGGGTAAGACAAGCACATTAGAATTGTTTCGTAAAATGTCATGGACTTTAATTTTAAGTATAATTTTGGCCATTTTAATTCCTTGGGGTTCTTCTCATCCTCTTTCTGTTTTAGGAACGGTAGGGTTGTTTTTAGGATCCTGGATTATTTTAGGGACTTTAAAAGTTATCTGGAAAAAAATTAGGAATAAAGGCAGCATCAAAGCGCTTTCTCTTGGTGCGATTGGAATGATGTTGGCGCATAGTGGCATGGGCATTTGCGTGATTGGGATCACGGTTGTTTTAGAAAATCAACTGGAAAGAGATGTAGCGATCAAAGTTGGACAAAGTGTTAACCTTTCTTCTTATAATATTAAATTTGATAGTGTAAAGCGGATAGAAAGTCAAAATACCGTTGGATATCAAGGTCGCTTTTTAGTATTTGATCATAAAAAACAAGTTGCAACATTGTTACCCGAAAAACAAATTTTCGTGGTTCAAGGCATTAAAATGACCGAAACCGCCATTGATCCTGGATTATTTCGAGATCTCTATGTATCCCTAGTCGATTTATTACCGGGAGATAAGTGGTCTGTGCGGTTGTATTATAAACCCTTTGTGCGTTGGATTTGGATGGGGGGGATCCTGATGGCATTGGGAGGGTTTTTAGCGGCTCTTGGAAGGCGTTATCGTTTATGAAAATCATGAAGTTAAGTGTTGTTTTACCGCTTTGTCTTTTTTTAACGTTAGGCGGGTTTTTATGGCGCGGCCTTAGCATTAATCCCAAAGAATTACCCTCAGCTTTGATAGGGCAGGATTCGCCTAAATTTAAAATCACTACCGTTGAAAATCCAAAACAGTGGGTGGATGAGTCTCTGTTTAAAGACAAGGTTACAGTGCTTAACGTGTGGGCAACATGGTGTGTTAGTTGTAGGAAAGAGCATGAAGTTTGGTTAGAGATTAAGAATTTATTATTACCAAACTCCGTACAGCTCATTGGTTTAAATTATCACGATACCTTAAGAGACAGCCAGGCTTGGTTACGAACGGCAGGTAATCCTTATCAATTCAATCTCTTTGATCAAAAAGGTCAATTAGGGATAGACTTTGGGGTTTATGGCACACCAGAAACCTATGTTTTGGATAAAGATGGGATTATTCGGTATAGACATGTTGGGCCAATTAATCATGAGATCTGGAAGAGCAAAATACTGCCATTCATTGAGGAATTAAAAGAGTGAAAATTAAGATAAAACAAGAATTAACCTAAGACTATCCTCAATGTTAGAAATTTCTTTTTCCGACAATATTCCAATGTGTTTTTTTAAACGAGTTTTATCGACAGCACGGATTTGATCAATAACAGCAACTCCCTCTTTCCCATCTACTTTTACTGGAATAGTTAATGGCGGAAACACTTTACCAGTTGAAGAGAGCGGAATGATGACGACGGTTCTCCGAGCTTTATTGATTGGCGTTGCCGAGATAATAACACAAGGTCGAATTTTATTAGTTTCTGAGCCTTGTGTTGGATTTAAGTCGATCCAATAAATTTCGCCTCGTTGAATATTAACGAGCTCATTGTGGCGCATTAAATCCTCCTTTTGGAGTATTAGTAGAGTTTTTAAGTTTTTTTGGTTTCGATGGTTTTTTTGTTTCCCAGCCCGTATCCTCTAAGCCATCTTCCAAAGTAACTTCCCATGCTTGCATGTCCTGATTTAACATATCATCTTCTTCGACCATTTTTGCGACTCTGTAAAGGATATCTTCTTGTTCTTTAAGCGCTTTTTGTAGGATGTCTGTTAAAAAACGACTACGTTTTCTAACAGGCACCATTGCCTTAAACTGTTTAGCTACCCCATCTGGGATTGAAAGTAACATTTTACTCATATATATACCTCTACCATATATAAGATATAGTATATCCTATATATGAAAAAAGTGATAGAATGAATACAATCCATTGACCACTAGTTTAAGGGTGTGTATATGCACGAAACAATCGTACAAATATCGGATAAGCCGGTGGATATTTATGCCTTTGATAAACCAGAGCAACAAAATTTGTTTACTAAAATCACCAAAGAATTACGCTGTAGCGTTTGTCAAAACGAAAGCTTGGCGGATTCACAAGCAATATTAGCAGTTGATCTTAAAGATATTATTTATAAACAAGTGCTGCAGCAAAAATCAGAACAGCAAATTATCAACTTTGTTTCCAATCGATATGGGGAGTTTGTTTTATATCAACCTCCTATGAATTGGAACACTGCAAT
>JBEICO010000115.1:0-4945 GCA_040383965.1 Francisellaceae bacterium | reverse complement strand
TTAAAAGGAATTTGGGTGCGGTTTTGTAATTCAAGAGCAACACGTTTTGCAAATTCTGGATGCGCATTAATGCCTGTACCCACCGCAGTGCCGCCCAAGGCGATGGCGTGTAATCTAGGAATGCTAGATTCAATGCGTTCAATGTCTAGCTGAATTTGGTTTGCCCATCCCCCTAATTCTTGACCAAACGTTAGGGGCATTGCATCCATTAAATGGGTACGGCCAGTTTTAACCACATTTTCTAATTCTACGGATCGTTTTAATAAAACTTCTTTAAGATGTTTTAAAGCGGGTAATAAAACCGTTTCAGTTTCAATACTGCAGCTAATATGTATGGTGGATGGGATCACATCATTGCTGCTTTGGCTCATGTTAACATGATCATTGGGATGAACAGGTTGCTTGGCATAGATACTCGCTAAATGTGCAATAACTTCATTTGCATTCATATTGGTACTGGTGCCGGATCCGGTTTGGAACACATCCAATGGAAAATCTGTCGCATATTCCCCAGCTGCTACCTTGTTAGCGGCTTCAATAATGGCTGTCGCTATTTTAGGATCTAGTAATTTAAGATCCGCATTTACTTTAGCAGCACAGGCTTTAATCAATGCTAATGCTTTAATAAAAGGGGAGGGTAGGGTAATATCGCTTATAGGAAAGTTATCAATGGCGCGCTGGGTTTGAGCACCATACAACGCATCTTTTGGAACTTTGATCTCTCCCATGCTATCATGTTCCGTTCGGGTTTCTATGGCTTTTTGTGTTTGATTTTTCATATTCTTCCCACAGTTTTCACGCTTCTTTTTTTAATAATAATTGTCTTAACACATAATGCAATATTCCACCGTGTTGATAGTATTCCATTTCCTTGGGGGTATCGATCCGGACTAATGCGGTAAACTGGCGCTTTTCTCCGGAGGGGGTTTTGATTGCCACGGTTATTTGACCACGTGGTGTTAATGTTGCTAGATCTAAATTATAGAATTCATCGCCCTTTAAATTTAAGGATTTAGCATTTTCACCCGCCATAAATTGTAAAGGTAAAACACCCATACCAATTAAGTTTGAACGGTGAATTCTCTCAAAACTTTCCGCAATCACCGCGCGAACTCCTAATAAACGTGGACCTTTCGCGGCCCAATCTCTGGAAGATCCTGTCCCGTATTCTTTGCCGGCGAGCAAAATTAAAGGACAACGTTCTTGGTGGTAGCGCATGGCGGCATCAAAAATAGAAACTTTTTCGCCAGAAGGGAAATGAATGGTCCAATTTCCTTCAGTTCCTAAAACCAATTGATTTTTGAGGCGGATATTGGCAAAGGTTCCTCGCATCATGATTTCATGATTACCGCGGCGCGAGCCATAAGAATTGAATTCTTGCGGTGGCACACCTAAAGCCTGCAGATATTTTCCAGCAGGGCTGTCTTTTGCAATATCGCCTGCGGGGGAGATATGATCGGTGGTAACAGAATCTCCAAGGATCGCAAGCACCCGAGCTTCTTCTATATTCTGTAGTGATTGGGATGGAATAGGATCCATGGCTTCAAAATAAGGCGGAAGTTTTACATAAGTAGACGCTTCTTTCCAATCAAATTGTTCTCCTTGTGGAATACTTAAAGCTTGCCAACGGTGATCGCCAGTAAAAACTTCTTTATAACGCGAGGTATACATTTCAGCTTTAACAGTGTGTTGGATCATATTTTGAATATCGATCCCGCTTGGCCAGATATCTTTTAGGAAAACGGGATTACCTTTTTGATCTGTCCCAATAGGATCGTGGTAAAAATCAATATCTAGGGTACCCGCAATGGCATAAGCCACGACTAAAGGCGGTGAAGCTAAGTAGGCATACCGCACTTCCGGATGAATGCGTCCTTCAAAATTACGGTTACCAGAGAGCACTGCGGCAACAGATAAATTGCCTTGTTTAATAGATTTACTGATCGGCTCTAATAAGGGACCCGAATTTCCAATACAAGTTGTGCAACCATATCCCACCAGATCAAACCCTAAAGATTCTAAAGGCTTCATTAAGTCGGCTTTTTCAAGATAATCGGTCACTACTTGAGATCCCGGTGCTAGGCTTGTTTTTACCCAGGGTTTGCGGTTTAATCCTTTTGCTAAAGCATTTTTGGCTAATAACCCTGCGGCGATCATCACATCGGGGTTAGACGTGTTGGTGCAGCTTGTAATGGCTGCTATTACAACGGATCCATGGGATAAACTTTCTGTTTTGCCATTTAATTCAACTAGAATAGAAGTTTGGGTTAAATTAAGATCTTCTAATTGACTCTGAAATTTAGCTTTAGAATGAGATAGCGAAATTCTATCTTGAGGGCGTCTAGGTCCTGCAATGCTAGGCGTTACCGTGCCTAAATCCAGCGTTAGGCTGTCACTGTATTCTGCTTCGACACACCCTGTGGTACGAAACAATCCTTGGGCTTTAGCATATGCTGCCACCAATTGCACTTCTTTTTCTTCACGACCGGAGAGCTGCATAAATTTTAAAGTTTCAGCATCAATTGGAAAAATGCCGCAGGTTGCACCGTATTCGGGAGCCATATTGGCAATGGTGGCGCGATCGGCAAGGGGCAAATGATCTAAACCATCCCCATAAAATTCTACAAATTTTCCAACCACATTGCGTTTACGTAACATTTCGGTAACGGTTAACACGAGATCGGTTGCTGTGGTGCCCTCCGGCATTTTTCCAGTGATTTTGAAACCTACCACTTCCGGGATCAACATAGTAATGGGTTGACCGAGCATAGCTGCTTCGGCTTCAATACCGCCCACACCCCATCCTAATACTCCAAGGCCATTGATCATGGTGGTATGAGAATCGGTTCCCACTAAAGTATCGGGGAAAACAAACCATTCGCCTTTTTCTTCGCGGCTCAACACCACGCGTGCTAACTATTCTAAGTTCACTTGATGCACAATGCCGGTTCCCGGAGGAACCACTCTAAAATTATCAAAAGCCGTTTGTCCCCAGCGTAAAAAGGCATAGCGTTCTTCGTTTCTTGAAAACTCCATGGCCACATTTTTGGCAAATGCTTCTTTGTTTCCAAAGAAATCAACCATTACAGAGTGATCAATCACCAATTCAACAGGAGAGAGTGGATTAATTTGGGAAGGTTTCCCGCCTAGTTTATGCATGGCGTCGCGCATTGCAGCCAAGTCTACCACCGCAGGAACGCCGGTAAAATCTTGTAAAATAACCCGAGCTGGAGTAAAGGCAATTTCATTTTCAGATGGGTTTTTAGGAGACCAATTGAGTACAGACAAAATATCTTTCTGAGTGACTGAAATGCCATCTTCAAAGCGGAGTAAGTTCTCGAGTAAAATTTTTAATGAAAAGGGGAGTTTTTTAAGTTTTTCTGGGTTAGGAAGACGGTTTAGATCGTAATAATGCAATGTTTTTTCAGAAGTTGTGAGCGTTGACCTAGTTACAAAACTATCCGTAGAAGCCATTTTTCCTCCTAGTAAGGTGCTAACAATTATTTAAAGCGCTGTTCTTTTTTAAGTTTAGTCTAACTCTATGGTTCAAAATGCCATAAAATATGGGGCGTTACAACATAACTAAAAATGCCTGAGATTAAAAAATTGACTCTTAATTCCAATTGTGCCAAATTGAAACTATAAGATTCAATTTGGACGCTGATTATGTATACACGTTTGCTGCGAGCTGTAATAGAGCGATATGTTCAATTTTACCCTGTTTTAGGCATAACAGGTCCTCGGCAGTCAGGTAAAACCACATTGGCAAAACAGTTGTTTTCGCATTTGCCCTATGTATCTCTTGAAAATTTAGATTTTAGGCTTCAAGCAGAAAATGATCCACGAGCATTTTTGGCTGAGTATGCTAAGGGTGCCATCTTTGATGAAATCCAGCATGTTCCTGCATTGTTATCTTACCTTCAAGGTGTGGTTGATGAGGATCCTCAAAAAGGTAGGTTTGTAGTAACGGGTTCGCAAAACTTTATACTCAGTCAGCAAATTTCCCAATCGCTTTCTGGGCGAATTGGGATGACAACGTTATTGCCATTAAGTTTAATAGAGTTAGAAATAACAGGTAAAATAACAACACCTATTTTTAAAGGAGGTTATCCTGGGTTACATCAGAAACAGATGGATCCTTTAGATTTTTATCCTAGCTATATTCAAACTTACATAGAAAGAGATGTGCGGCAAATTAAAAACATTGAGAATGTTTCAAAATTTCAAATTTTTTTAAAATTGTGTGCTGGCAGAGTGGGTCAAATTATTAATTTCAGTTCTTTAGCATCAGATTGCGGAATTTCTCATACCACAGCAAAACAGTGGCTAACGCTTCTTGAAACCAGTTATTTAGTTTTTTTCTTGCAACCGTATTATCAAAATTTTAGTAAACGCTTAATTAAAATGCCTAAATTATATTTTTATGATACCGGCCTTGCTTGCAGTTTATTGGGGCTTGAAAAGGAAAGTCAGCTTGATTCACATTACCTTAAAGGTGCTTTGTTTGAAAATTTGGTTATCTTAGAGTTGTTAAAAGGACGTATTAATAGGGGGTTACCTCCTAATTTGTATTTTTGGCGGGATAAAACCGGTCATGAAATTGATGTTGTTGCAGAATGGGGGGGAGATTTAATATCCATAGAAATTAAAGCAGGAAGTACGTTTCAACCTGGTTTTGTACGTAATCTTAATTACTTTTCTGATTTATCAAAAGTGGCGAAAGGATATCTCATTTATAATGGCACACAATCAGGTTCTTTTAATGGTGTTAATTTGATCCCTTTAAAAAACATACAGGAAT
This sequence comes from Francisellaceae bacterium, assembly GCA_040383965.1. Taxonomy (GTDB): domain Bacteria; phylum Pseudomonadota; class Gammaproteobacteria; order UBA6186; family Azoamicaceae; genus CADEGZ01. The sequence goes on along the minus strand of JBEICO010000115.1, from coordinate 144 downwards.
TATTTGGAGAGGGGAATTGATCCCTTTGTAAAAGGGAATTGGGAGTGTCCTACCGGTGAGAAGGTGTGAAGCTAAAGGTTTAATTTGATAATTTGTCTCTAAGCTGAACTTTAATTTGTAAAGCAAGGAGATAACATGAGTAAT
>JBEICO010000114.1:0-4960 GCA_040383965.1 Francisellaceae bacterium | reverse complement strand
GGTAGAGAATATGAGCCATCATATTTGCACTCAATGTGGACATGAGGAGCCTATATTTGGCAAGGACGGAGGTGTTAAGATGGCACAGCAATTTGAAGTTCCTCTTTTACAGCAATTGCCGTTAGATTTAAGCATTAGAACGCAAGCAGATAGGGGCCTTCCAATAGTTATCTCAGATCCTGAAAGTAAAATTGCAAAGTTATATGTTGAATTAGCCCGAAATGTCATGGCTAAATTATCCTTGTGTCCCAGGGATTTACATGTTCCATTATCAACCGTTACCGTTTAAAAAAGAGGATTAAAAAATGACTATTAAATCAGACCAATGGATCCGACGCATGGCTTTAGAGCACGATATGATTGATCCTTTTGTGGCAACGCAGGTACGACATAATGACACAGGTAAAATAGTCTCATATGGAACATCGAGTTATGGCTATGATGTGCGTTGTGCTAACGAGTTTAAAATCTTTACCAATATTAATTCCGCCATTGTAGATCCTAAAGCATTTGATCCCAATAGTTTTGTGGATATTGCAGCGGATGTATGTATTATCCCTCCAAATTCTTTTGTATTAGCGCGCACTGTAGAGTATTTTAAAATTCCACGTGATGTTTTAACTATTTGTGTGGGCAAATCTACTTATGCACGCTGTGGCATCATTGTGAATGTCACGCCTTTAGAACCGGAATGGGAAGGGCATGTGACTTTGGAATTTTCAAATACCACCCCTTTGCCCGCTAAAATTTATGCCAATGAAGGCGTGGCTCAAATGTTGTTTTTCCAGTCTGATGAAGTGTGTCAAACCTCATATAAAGATCGAGAAGGCAAATACCAGGGGCAAAAAGGCGTTACTTTACCAGAAACTTAATATGCATTTAAATAAACCCTTTGAGGTAGTTAATCGCAAATTAATATATGAGGTTATGCAAAGGTATCCATTAGCGATGCTTATAAGCCAATCGGAAGGTGATGATTTATTTATGACGCATATTCCTTTAATTGCTTTGGATAATGATGGAGAATGGGTATTAGAAGGTCATGTGGCGAGTGTGAATCCTCAGTCCAACTCTTTGTGTGAAAAAGCCTCTGTTACTGTGGTATTTAATGGTCCACATGCTTATATATCACCTAAGCATTATGATAGTAAATTGGCTGTACCTACGTGGAATTACATAGCAATTTATGCCAAGGGTTTGCTAGAGATAGTAAAGGAACCTTTTGAAAAAGACGCTTTACTAAAGCGGCTTATTCATAAACATGATCCGACTTATGCTAATCAATGGCGCACTTTACCTATGGATTATCAAAATAAAATGCTAAATGGTATTGTTGCTTTTAAAATACGAATTACCCATTTAGATGCAAAATTTAAATTAAGCCAAAATCGGAGTAGTGTTGATCACCTTAGTGTTTATAACGCCTTAGTTAAAGGCCGTGCACTTGAAAAGGAACTCGCTTTTTGGTTAAAGCGCGTTGGCGAGATAGAGTAGACTAAAGAATTAGGCCCCCTACGTAGTGGCAAATTCCCTCTCCCGCTTGTGGGAGAGGGTGCCCGTAGGGCGGGTGAGGGCAAACTGTGCTTCCATCCAACCTTGTATAAAGCCTAAAATTTCGCTACAGTTGATAACTAAACTTAGAATTTGGGGGCGACCTGGATTCGACGTAGGTTGCAAAACCTTAAGTGCATGCCGAGCAGGTAGCTTAATCTCGTAAAACTTAGCTGCAGGCATATAATTGCCAACGAAAGTAACTTCGCAATCTCTGCTTAATACACAGTAGACTGCCCTCTGTCCGGTACGTGCTTGTGAGTCTGGGGTACAGGGGTCGATTTCACAAGATGCTCAGTTCACTTTGTTCGAGGGTGGCTGCTAAGACAAATCGAACTCGCGACTAGCCTTACCTTGCCTATCGGCTAGCTAGTTGTTAAAAATCTGATTGGGCTATGCGTGTAGAGTCTTTTGGTAGAGTGCTTGCGGACGCGGGTTCAATTCCCGCCGCCTCCACCATATCCAACAAAAGGGGTCAGATACCGTCTTAGATGTGAACACCCTTGAACATAAAAAAACAGTTAATTCAGCGCATTATTTTGATTAAAATGACATCTGAGCGATTTATAAATGATTCAGAAATTAAAATTAGCTTTGTTCGCTCACCAGGGCCTGGTGGCCAAAATGTTAATAAACTCGCAACAACTGCGCAATTACGCTTTAATGTCCTTCATTCAACTTCTTTGCCAGTAGATATACGCTTGCGAGTATTGTCAATGCTTGGGAAGAGAATTACCCGGGATGGAGATCTTGTTATTAAAGCAAGTCGATATCGCACCCAAGAACGCAATAAACAAGATGCAATCGATCGGCTAATGGCAATATTAAAACGCGCCGCAGTTATCCGAAAAAAACGTAAAAAAACAAAACCCACTCGAGCTTCTAGTGAACGTCGTTTGACCACCAAGAAATTGCACGGAAAAACAAAATTATTACGCCGGAATAATTCTTCTAAGGAAGATTAAAAAATCAAGAAAGCCAAGCTTCAATAGGAAAGGTGCATTTGAACAATGAGAATGTGCTGCCGATAACATGTTAAAATCTGAATGTTGTCATTATTCAGGAGTTGCTCCTATTGTACAAAGTAATATATTTGATATTAAAGTGGATGCGACAGATAACAATCCTTCACAACGGTTGCTTGAAAAGCATGCATATAAAGATTTATCTAAGAATATCTGTAGATCCATATTTAAGAGGTTTTGGAATGAGGCAATAAACATATATTGCCTCTTGCTATAATATCTTGGAAAAGCCAAACATTGCACTTGGCTTTTTACTCTTTTAAAAAAAGACGCCCATTCTATTCAAGTCTGCTGATGATACGACTGCATTTGTAGGAGGCAACGGCAGTGCGGCTTGCTGAACAACTTCAGGGGGTGGCGGCACAACTTGCTGAGGTGCTGCAGGAGCTAGAATTTGTTGTATTGGATTTGGAGGCAGCACAGGAGCAGGTAGCACAGGAGCGCGATGCTGCAGTTGTACATTTTGAAACTGGGGTAGCATTGCGGGTGGCGGCGGCACGTCCTGCCGTCGGGCTTCAGGAGCTGGAATATGTTGCCCATGATTGTGTGGGAGCAGCGACAATCTTAACGCTTCAGCAAGATCATTAGCTTCTTGGTCATCTTCGTCATCCTGAGGTCGAAAATTATTGTGGTCTTGTCTGGATAACTCTAACACTAGTCGGTATTGCCGTTTTTCTTCTTCAGTCATGTCGTCATTCAGATCATCATCATCATCAAGTTTTGGGATTTTAACAGTACGAGCAACAGCAGCAGCTGCCTGTTTTTCTTTTAAAACAGGAGCCGGTCTATTAATATTATTATTTGGAGTGATGCCCCATGCCATCAACTCTTCAATGTAATCTTCTCTAAATTTAATGTCTTTACCATTTTGATAATCATTTAAAATACGTTCGGCTTCAAGAATGGCATTTTGATCTTTTTTCAATTCGTTTATCGCATTATCTAAAGCCTTAATATTATCATCAGCTTCTTTAGTCTTAGGTACGGTACTTATAATATTCGCTCTTTCATTTCTTGCAGCGATTAGAAAAATATTTTTCAATAAAATTGCTGGTGCATATGGTGTTAACACGTCGTGCTCTGTGATTACTGTACGATAAGTAGGCGTAGTTACAGTTTTTTTCTTGAAATTAGCCATTCCATTATTATCGTCCCAAGCATTTATAGCTTGTTTTTGAGAGTTAACCCAAGATAAAATTGATGCTCTATGAAAGATTTCTGGCTTGGGGTTTTTGTGATTAGTTTTGTGATTAGGATAATAAACAATATCAATGTTAGATATGTCTGCATTCATTTCGACATCTATTTCATTGAAAAATTCTAAACCTTTGCTAAATTGTTTATAAATCATAATTCTTTACTCCTAATTATTATATTTTACTTAACTATATCTAGATTCTAATTTTAATGTAACTGCACAAAACTGGATCAAAATACTTTGTGAGTTAGCAAAGGGCATTAGAGCATAATATCTAATATAATGTCAATAAATTAAAGTGTAAATTTATAAGTAAAGGGTTTAAATAGGTGGAGATTACAGCCTTGAGGGAGAATTCAATGTGTATATAATCTAACCCAATTTCGTCAAAATAAAGGGTAGAACTAGCAATAAGACTCCAATTCCGCAAATTGCTGCAATGTTACTGGTAAAGTAGGGGAACACCATTAGTAAAATGCCGGTTACCATAAAAAATGGATTTTGCTTTTTGCCATAGGAGAAATACCCCATGCCGATCACACCAAATATGATTGAGAGAAATATCGTTGTCGGATCTAAATCCATCAAAATAGACCTGTAAATAGGGTGGAATCTACTTATTGTAGTTGACTTGATAATTAAGATAAAGGCACTGTAATAAAGAACAGACTAGCTGGATTTACTATTAAGCCGTACTATACATAAATCCAATTTTAATCTAGGAGTTAACATGGCAAATAAAGAAAGGAAAGCGAAAAAGGAAACCAAGAAGCCTTCAATACCCATTAAAGAAAAGCGTAAAATTAAAGAAGCCAAAAGAAAAGAAAAGGGTGGTTAACGTTAGTTCAAATTTTTTAGGCTGCGAATGTTCTCATTTTGCAGCCTTGTTTATATGTTCACTTAATATTATAACTCAAGATTTTATTTCACCTTAAACCATAATGTAAATGTAGAGGATAGACATGGGTTTATTAAGACTCTTTTTAGCACTTTCTGTCGTTTTTCAACATTCGGGACTGTTATGGGGTATTGGAGGAGGCCTAGCTGTTGAGTTCTTCTTTATGATTTCAGGCTTCTATATGGGCTTAATCTTATGTAGTGGAAAATACCAAGATTATCGAGTGTATTTGACCAACCGATTTTTAAGAATTTTCCCCATCTATTGGGTTATTTTCCTAATGACACT
>JBEICO010000113.1:0-4974 GCA_040383965.1 Francisellaceae bacterium | reverse complement strand
CTAAAATCTCATATTTCTTATATTTTTCGTTTAACTTTTTAGCTTCTTTAAAGCACAAGTCAGCTTTTTCAAATTCTCTCAACGCATAAAAAGCCTTACCCAACATATATTTCGTGTTAACCAACGTTTCATCAATGGATGTTTTAACGCTAAGGTTGCCAAAGCTTGATTTTTTACTTTGAAATTTTGTAATTGCAGCGAGAAGATTTAAATAGGTTTCACTGGATTTTTTAAATTGCTCACTATCATAATAATCACAGGCTTTTTGATCCAGAGCATTGATATCTTCAAGGAGTTGTTGCATTTCTACTGCGAAAGCATTTTCTTTTTGTTGTAGCTTGGCTTTAAGTCTTGCTTGGGTGGGTGTGTACATAAATGTATTTTTAAAAACCTCTTATGAATTGAATCTTGCGTAAGCAAGGTAATTAACAGCAACATCGTTATTGAGTTTAGCAGTGTGTGTGATGGGGTTGTAATGGATCCCAGCGAGCTCTTGTAAGGTTAAGCCTGCTTCTCGAAGCCAAGCCTCTAATTCTGAAGGTCGAATAAATTTTTCATAAGTATGGGTTTCATGGGGTAGGAGATTTAAAATATATTCAGCACCCAATATGGCAAGTATGTATGCTTTTAAAGTGCGATTTAGGGTTGAAAAAAAGAGATGGCCATTGGGTTTCACTAAAGTTGCAGCTGCTTTAAGTACCAAAAGCGGATCGGGGACGTGTTCTAAAAGCTCCATGCAAGTGATAACGTCAAATTTATCTGGATGTAGAGAGGCATATTCTTCTGCATGGGTATGAATATAGTGAAGAGATTGGATATTATTTTCTACGGCATGGATTTTGGCCATTTCTATCACTTCACCTGTGGCATCTATTCCAGTAACAATACCGCCTCTTTTGGCCATGCTTTCGGAAAGAATACCACCGCCACAGCCAATATCAAGAATGGTCTTAGCTTTCAGATCTACTCTATCGGTAATAAATTGGAGACGGGTAGGATTTAATTCGTGAAGAGGGCGGCAAGATCCTTTAGGATCCCACCAATCATTGGCCATGGCAGCGAACTTATCTTGTTCGATGGCTGAAATATTTTGATCCATAACAGCTTAACGAAAAGCTAAGGTTTCTTGCAATAAAGTAACAGCGACTTTTGCATCTGTGTCTCCTTGCAAGGCTGCTTTATTGAACCATTCTAAGGCCATTACGTTATCTTTTGAAACGCCAAACCCATCCAGGTAAGCGCATCCCAATTTGTATTCTGCTTTGGCATTGCCTTGTTCTGCTGCTTTTCGAAGCCAATAAATAGCAGCTGTAGGATCTTTAGCAACTCCAAATCCTTCAAATAAGATCAACCCTAAATTAAATTGGGCTTTAGCATGATTTTGTCGGGCGGCTCTTTCATACCAAGTAACTGCTTGTTTAATGTCTTTGGTTACGCCTTGTCCTTTCTCATAGATTACCCCTAAGCTAAACTCAGCTTCAGGGTGTTTTTGATTTGCTGCACTTTTGAAAAGGGTTATTGCTTGATAGGGATTGGCTTTTATTCCATTTCCAAGGTAGAGATTTACCGCTTCTTCGTATTGTTGTTGGGCGTTAGCTGCTACTTCGTTGCTGTAAGCAGGGCGAGCACATATAGCGGCAATAATAAGAGGTGCGCCGAGTAATAATAATTTTTTCCACTGCATATTAATTTGCATGTCATACCTCGCTATAGTTACATCTTTGCTAGAGGTTTAAGGCCCAGTAATTGTATTCCTTGATTTAACACCTGAGCTACTGCCTCGCATAAAAGCAATCGACTGGTTTGCTCTTCACTCCCTTCAACCCGACATTGATGAAAAAATCCATGAAATTTCTCTGCCAATCGATATAAATAATCGGTTAAGCGATTGGGAAGTAATTCCTTTACAACACTGTCTAAAACATCAGAGAATTGGCAAACCATTAACCCCAAACTAATCTCTATGGGATCTTTTAATTGGATGTCAACATTCTGCCTTAGTAAATCAACCAAGTCAATTTTAATTTTGCGTTGAATGCTTTGAATACGTACATAGGCATACAGTACAAATGCCGCGGTATTACCCTCAAATTTCAGCATTTTATCGTAGCTAAAAATATAGTCACTTAAGCGGTGCGAAGAGAGATCCGCATATTTAATGGCATTAATGCCTAAGATTTTAGCCGAATGCTCGAGTTCATCTGGAGTAATATCGGGGTTATGCTCTATCAGTTTGTGTTTAGACAATTCAATGGCTTTATCTAGAAGATCGATTAACCTCTCGGTTTCACCTGAACGGGTTTGAAATTTCTTACCGTCGGTTTTTAGCACCAGTCCAAAGGGAACGTGATCCAGGCGTACTTGTTTGGGATCATAAAAACCCGCTTTCTTCCCAGCTTCAAATACCATTTGAAAATGCAAAGCTTGTCCTGCATCGGTAATATAGATCAGCCAATTTCCGCGCTCTACCTGAACGCGATGCCGTAAGGCAGCCATATCGGTGGTGGCGTAATTAAACCCGCCGTCACTCTTTTGTAAGATAAGGGGAAGGGCTTCTCCCTCACGATTAGTAAAACCCTCTAAAATAATGCATTTTGCGCCTTCAGATACGGTAACAAGTCCTTTTTGTTCTAATTCTTGAATAAGGGGAGCTAATAATGGGTTATAAAAAGATTCACCTCTTTCAATTAAGCTAACATCTAGCAGATCATAAATAGCTTGATAGGCTTTGCGAGAAATGGCACAAATATGTTCCCAAGCACGTTTTTGGAGTTCTCCACCGCTTTGCAAAGCTACCACTTCTTGTTGTGCTTCTTTTTTAAAAACAGGATCTTTATCAAAACGTTCTTTTGCAGCTCTATACCCTGTTACCAGGGTGCTTAAATCTACATTTGGGGCTTTTATGTCGGTAATTTCCGGAAGGCTGGTTTTAAGATGTGCGATCAGCATACCAAATTGGGTTCCCCAGTCCCCAACATGATTAAGACGCAACACATCATGTCCCATAAACGTTAATATTCTAGCTAAGCAATCTCCAATGATGGTGGAGCGTAAATGTCCCACATGCATTTCTTTGGCAATGTTAGGCGAAGAAAAATCGATAACCACTTTAAGGGGCTTCTGGGGGAGACTGACGCCTAAGCGTGAGTCGTGTAATTGGGTATTTATAGTTTTGGCAATATATTTTGGATCAAGGGTAAAATTAATAAATCCAGGACCTGCAATGTCTATTTTAGTACAGAGACTCATCCACGCTGGAAGGCATTTAAGTGCCTGAACAATTTCTTCAGCGATCTGCCTTGGGTTAGCACCCAAAATTTTAGAGAGCTTCATGGCGCTATTTAACTGGTAGTGTCCAAATTTTTCCTGGGTACTTTCGGTAAGATCAATCACGGTAGGATCAATCAGGTCAGTTTTTGAGGAAAAGGCCTTCAAAATGGCGCTATAGCACAGTTGTTTAAGCGTAGTAGAGATACTCATTTAGCCAAGGATCCAAATGAAAGTTAGTAAAACATCCTATCATTCTGTATTCTTGCGAGTCAAGAAGTGAGTTTTAAAGGATTTTGTGATACAATTTCCAATTTAGGCGTGTTTGAAAATCAATAAGTTAGGAGCGATCCATGGCAGATCTTGCCAGTGAAATTACCCCCGTCAGTATAGAAGATGAATTAAAACAGTCTTATCTCGATTATGCCATGAGCATTATTGTGGGGCGGGCGTTGCCGGATGTTCGCGACGGTTTAAAGCCAGTACACCGGCGGGTTCTGTTCGCTATGCGGATCTTAGGGAATGACTGGAATAAGCCTTATAAAAAATCTGCTCGCGTGGTGGGTGATGTGATTGGTAAATACCATCCACATGGTGAATCAGCGGTTTATGACAGTATTGTGCGGATGGCACAGCCTTTCTCGATGCGATATATGTTGGTAGACGGTCAAGGTAATTTTGGATCCGTGGATGGAGATCCACCTGCTGCTATGCGATATACCGAAGTACGGATGTCAAAAATTGCGCATCATTTACTATCGGACCTCGATAAAGAAACGGTCGACTTTGTTCCGAATTATGATGAGTCTGAGTTTCAGCCCGTTGTATTACCCTCGGCAATTCCCAATTTATTAGTAAATGGGAGTTCTGGAATTGCGGTTGGTATGGCAACCAATATTCCACCGCATAATTTAACGGAAGTGATCAATGCTTGTTTAGCTTTAATTGAAAATCCAGATTTAAGTGTTGATGCATTAATGAAGTTTGTTCCCGGGCCCGATTTCCCAACGGCAGGAATTATTAATGGACGAGCAGGCATCATTGAAGGCTATAGAACAGGCCGGGGTCGAGTTTTGGTGCGAGCCAAGATCCATATAGAAACAGAAGAAAAATCACAGAAACAATCTATTATTGTAACCGAATTACCGTATCAGGTTAATAAAGCCCGTTTAATTGAAAAAATTGCAGAACTTGTTAAAGACAAAAAAATCGAGGGTATTACAGGACTTCGAGATGAGTCTGATAAAGACGGCATGCGCATGGTGATTGAGCTGCGTCGCGGAGAATCTTCAGATATTGTTGTTAATAATTTATATTCCCAAACACAATTGCAGTCTGCTTTTGGGTTTAATATGGTGGCGTTGGTGGATAATCAACCCCGCATATTGAACTTAAGGCAATTATTAGTTGAATTTTTGAAGCATCGACGCCAAGTGGTATCGCGTCGAACTGCGTATGAATTAAGAAAGTGTCGGGAACGCGCCCATGTGTTGGAAGGGTTAGGCGTTGCATTAACGAATATTGATCCGGTGATCCAATTGATCAAAGCCTCTCCCACGCCGGTGGAAGCAAAGGCAGCTTTAATTAAGCAATTATGGCCAGCGGGAATTGTGGCCGATATGTTGCAGCGCGCGGGTGCAGATGTGTGTCGACCAGAGGGGTTAGAGACTCAATATGGATTGCAATCTGTAGGTTATCGACTAACCG
>JBEICO010000112.1:0-4996 GCA_040383965.1 Francisellaceae bacterium | reverse complement strand
CAGCCCTTCACACTAATTTAGAAGCGGCGGATGAAATTGCACGGCAGCTTAGACTCCGAGATCTGGGTGGACTTATTGTCATCGATTTTATAGATATGATGTCTGTTCGCAACCAACGAATGGTTGAAAACCGCTTAAGAGAAGCCGTTAATATGGACAGAGCGCGCATTCAAATTGGAAGGATCTCTCGCTTTGGCTTATTGGAGATGTCGCGACAACGCTTAAGACCTGTGTTAGGAGAATCGAGCAGAGTTTCCTGCCCAAGATGTGAAGGCCAAGGCACTATTCGCAGTATCGAAGCATTAGCTTTAATTGTGATGCGAGTTATTGAAGAAGAAGCTATTAAAGAAAATACGAGTGAAGTTCGAGCCATACTCCCTGTGGATGTAGCAACATATTTAATGAATGAAAAACGCCAAGCACTTATCAACATGGAAAACATGCATAAGATTGGTATTATTATCCTTCCCAATATTCACTTAAATACGCCCCATTATACAGTTGAGCGGATCCGATCCGATGAAGTATTGGCAAGATCGACTGATCATGCTAGCTATACACTGGCACATAGAACAGATCCTAAACCGCATGAAAGTGTTCCTGCCATTAACAAATCCCCTGTTCGAGGAAGCCAGCCCGCTGTAAAATCATTAGTGCCTCCCATGAGAGCACCGTTACATAAAACAACAGAAGGCTCAGGGCTAGTTAAGATCAAGAACTTTTTAGGGAAGTTATTTGGGGAATCAGAATCATCCTCTACGACAACCCAATCTGCAGTAAGATCTTCTGTTACCACAAATCGTGGTTCTGAATCGAATCAGCCTGCAAGAGGACGAACAGGTACACAATCAAGATCTAATCAAAATAATTGGGGACGAAAGCCCGGTAATTCCCCAAAAAGGCCAGATCGACGCCCGCCCAGTAACCCTACTGCTTCGAGTCAGCCGAATTCTGCGCAACAACCGCAACAGAATCAAGCCCAACCGATGACGCCTTCTGGCCCTGTGGGAAATTCTAATGAAGGCCGCCGCAGAACAGGTAATAGAAGGATGCGTCCGCGGGGATTAGGACCTCGGGATCCTCAAAATCGAAAACCCATTACGGTGGTTTTAGAGCAACAGCAAGAAGCAACTCCAATGCAACAAACTCAGATCCCTCAACCACAGGTGGCCGTAGCACCTGTTGAGCATTCTCATTCAGAGCCCCATCATCACGAAGAGAATTAGGCTTCTATTAATTTCCGAAATCTTTCAAGATCTTCTTCAGTATCAATACCAGGCGGTAACGCCTGGTTAATCATCGAAACATGAATTTTTTCACCCTGCCACAACACTCGCAACTGCTCTAACATTTCAATGCGTTCTAATGGAGATTTTTCCCATTGGCTATATTTTTGTAAGGTTTTAGCTCTGTAGGCATATAAACCCACATGCCTATAATAAGGATTGTTTTTAATATTAAAAGCTGTTCTATCCCAAGGTATAGGCGCACGACTAAAATATAGCGCAAAGTTATTTTTATCTAAAACCACTTTAACAATATTTTGATCCAATATTTCTTCTTGTTCTTGAATGCGTAAGCATAAAGTGGCAACGGCTGCATCGGGATGATCCACCATTGCTTTTACGGCTTGTAGTACAGCCTCTTTCGGCATTAAGGGTTCATCTCCTTGAATATTCACAATGATCTCATCATCCCCCAATCCCAATTGTTGCACCACTTCCGATAATCTATCAGTTCCATTTTCATGTTCTAGTTTAGTCATGCAAACCGTTGCCCCAAAGGCCTTAGCAATATCAAAAACTTTTTTATCATCCACTCCAACTACAACCGATTTAGCAGAACATAAAAGTGCATTTTCATAAACATGCTGAATCAAAGGTTTTCCGCTAATTTCTTCTAATATTTTCCCTGGCAACCTTGAAGAGGCTAGTCTCGCTGGAATAATGATATGATAGTCCATATTATACCGAAATCTTATCGAGTTCATCAGTACTTAATTCTCGCGCTTCATTTTCTAGCATAATCGGGATTTCTTCTCGTATGGGGTATGCAAGCCTATCAAAACGACAAATAAGTTCCTTTTGATCCTTTTGATAAATTAAGGCGCCTTTGCAAATGGGACATACTAGAATATCTAACAATTTTTTATCCATAATTTTATCCTTTAAGTAAAGTAAGTAATTGTGCATTAAACATAGGGCTAACTGCTGCCTTAATAGGTAAAATCCAATGATGTTCTCCAAAAAACGCTGTGCATTTCACAGCATCCTTTTCAGTCATAATAATAGGAAGGTGATCTGCAAATACAACATCTTGGGATTTGAAAAAATAATGATCCGGATAAGCGTGCGGAATAACCTCCAGCCCATAATTCTTAAGCAAATCAAAAAATTGCTTAGGATTTCCAAGTCCTGTCACCGCATGAACTTTCTTTCCTTTCCACGTATCTAAGGTTTGTTCTTGAGTAGGATTTAAGGCATGGTACAATAGCCCAGGATCGTAACGCATCGCATGTTCATTTGCTTTTGTTTTACCGTTATTAATAACAATTAAGTTAACCTGATCTAACCTATTTTTAGGCTCTCTTAAAGGGCCAACAGGTAAACAATATTCATTCCCAAAACGACGATTTCCGTCCACAACAGCGATCTCAATTTGTCTGGATATAGCATAATGTTGCAACCCATCATCGGAAATAACTACATCAACTGCATATTCCTTAAGTAATTTCTTAATAGCAAGACTACGATTTTTTCCTACCACCATAGCGCAGTGGGTTCGTTTTACCACAACAACCGCCTCATCTCCTACTTGCTTAGGATCACTTTTTGAAGTGACGATTGTGGGTTCTCTATGCTCGCCTTTATACCCTCGGCTCACTATTCCCGGCTTAAATCCATGACTTTTTAAGAGTTCTGCAACATATATCACAAGTGGCGTTTTTCCAGTCCCACCTACAGTAATATTTCCAACAATTATTATAGGAATTGGGAATTTTTCTTGTGGAAAAACTCCTGTTGAATATAGCATTTTACGAAATTTTACACCCCAACGATATAAAATCGACAAAGGGATCAATGGCCACCATACCACTTTATTTTGATACCAGGCATTTTGAAAGTCCATTTAAATTTCCAAGGCCATTTCACTAAATTGAGCTCGTTGTAATGCGGCATATCGACCATTTTTAGCCAGTAATTCTTGATGAGTTCCAAACTCTACTACTTGGCCTTGTTCTAATACCATGACTTTATTAGCCCGTTCTATGGTAGATAATCGATGTGCAATCACAAAAGTGGTGCGATCTTTCATTAACACTTCAAGAGCTGCTTGAATATGCCGTTCCGATTCTGTATCTAAGGCAGACGTTGCTTCATCTAAAATTAGAATAGGCGCATTCTTTAAAATGGCTCGAGCAATTGCGATCCGTTGTCTTTGCCCACCCGATAATCGTACGCCATTCTCACCTACTTCTGTATCAAAACCTTGCGGGAGTCGGTCAATAAATTCAAGAGCATGAGCAAGTTTTGCAGAACGGACTATCTCAGCTTTTGATGTGCCCCGCATATCTCCATAGGCAATGTTGTTAGCAATAGTATCGTTAAATAACGTTACTTGTTGTGTTACCAATGCAAATTGGCGACGCAAGTCTTCTATATGAATAGACCGAATATCCCGCTTATCTAAAGTAATCCTTCCTTCCTGGCAATCATAAAAGCGCGGTAAAAGTGATACTAATGTTGATTTACCACTTCCTGAACGCCCCACTAACGCTACGGTTTCACCCGGCTTTACCACAAAGCTAATATTCTTTAAAACTTCTTCTTTTTTCTCATAAACGGGATAGTGAAACGACACTTGATGGAACTCGAGTTCACCTTGAGCACGCTTAATATGTTCCGTACCCTGATCTTTTTCAGGCACTTCATCCAACAAAGCAAAGATACTTCTCGCCCCTGCGATTCCCCGTTGCAACGTGCTATTGACGACGGCAACCTGCTTAATGGGACGCAGTAATCCCAAAATAGCTGTTGCCATGGCCACAAACGTTCCAGCACTCATCGCAGTTCCGATAAAATGTCCTGGTTCAATGGTGGCTAAATATAAAAATGCTGCTAAAGCACAAACCCCAATTAACTGCATTCCAGATACACTAGAAGCTGCTGTTGCGGTCATTTTTAATTCTTGAGTCCAGTTGGCTTTGGTAGCTGCTTCAAAACGTTGGTTTTCATAATCTTTACCACCAAAAGTGCGGATCACTTGATAACCGCTGATCACTTCACCCGCAACGTGAGTTACCCTTCCCATGGTAATTTGAATTTGACCACTGTGTCCGCGCATGCGACGACTAATTTTATTGATGTAAATTGCCAGTATCGGAATTGCCACTAACAATAATAACGTAACAGAAGGATTTAATTTAAACATCACATAAATTAAAGAAATCGTGGTCAGTACCCCGCGAATGGCACTTGTAATAGCCTCACTGATCGCTTCAGACACTTGATCCGTGTCATAGTTAATTTTGGAAAGTAATTCACCACTTGTTTTATGATCAAAGAAAGATGCGGGTAAACACATTAAATGTGCAACCATTTTGCGTCGAAAATCCCGAACCACACTGCGGCCAACCCAAGACATAAAGTAACTGGCCAAGAAGTAGGAAATTCCTCTGGCGATAAAAAACCCAATAATAGCTATCGGCACCCATCGAATAAACATTTCGTCCCTGGCAATAAAACCCTTTTCTATCAGAGGTTTTAATCCATAAGTTAGCCATCCGTCTGAAATGGCGATGAGGGTATTACCCACAAGTCCCAACGCAAATGCCCACCAATAGGGCATTGCTGCTTTAAGTAACCTGCGATAAATTTGAATGGAAGACAGATATTTTTCAGACATGCCCTATTTTCACCTGTATTTGAACGTTTTTATAAATTAACACAATAAAAGTAAATTAGATAGCTCAATGCTTATAAATTACCTTAGCTAT
>JBEICO010000111.1:0-5038 GCA_040383965.1 Francisellaceae bacterium | reverse complement strand
CAAATTCAATTTACAGCCATCTACTACCTTAGTATGACGCATTCATAGAACGGTTGTGCTTCTCCCAAATAAACTGATAATGCTGTTACTACAACAAACAAAAACGCCCCCACATGGGAGGCGCTTCCGATTTTAATTATACAAAAGAGATATCGACTAAATCCGTGTTCATGTAGTCTTCAAGAATTTTTAGTCCTACATCACCCATGATTTCAATTGGACAATCATTCATACATGGGGCCAAAGGTTGGTCCCCAGGGATAACAGCTTGGTAATACCGCCTATGCCCCCAATCTTCTGAGTCAATATCCTCGCAGAGGTAGAGGTAACGATACCCATCTTTTAATAATTGCTGCTGATAATCAGCTACACGTTGTGACATGTTATTTGTTTTATTGGTTAATAATAGTTGGCAGTTCATCGTAAGTCCGTCCGTTGAGTTCACGGCTCGTTTTCTTTTTTCTCGTGCCTCCCCATTGCTTAAAGAAAAAGGGAACGCCCTGCTCTGCACACTGGCGTTGGATATCCTCCACCCACTCTTTCTCCATGGGTCTGGCTTTGGGACCAGACTCCCCTCCCACAATTACCCAATCAATACCTCCAAGATTGAGGTTTGGAAGTGGTCCTAACAGTGGTTCAATGGAGAGAAATTTGATAGCCGCTCCACACTTTTTCAGATCATCGATACGGTGAACGACTTTTTGGTCCTCTACAGATACGCCCATCCAAATATTTGGGGACCAGGTAAGATCTGGACTTACCTCAGCAAGTTTTTGAGATCGCTTCGTTAGCACCTGGTAGGTATGCCAGTTTGCCCCGTTCATGGTAGCAAAAACTTGTTGGATAAACTCAACTGGCGATTTCTCATGGAATAGGTCACTCATAGAGTTTACAAAAATCCGTTTGGGTTTATTCCAGCTATAGGGTTCCTTGATTTTGTCTTCATGGATGGTAAATTCAAATCCATTCTGATACCTGACCCTTCCCATTGCTAAAAAACGTTTGGCTAATAAATCAGCGTAGCAGTTTTTGCAGCCAGAGGAAATCTTTGTACATCCCGTACACGGATTCCATGTTGCTTCTGTCCATTCGATTGACGATAAATTCATGTTATTTAAATTTTTGTTTTACTGTTTAGTTCCCCGGAGGCTTAACTTTCCTTACAACCTTTACAAATTGTTCAGTTGTCAAGGTTGTCAAGGCTCTCGGGGGCTTGATTTTCCTTTACAATTCTAGCCAGCCGATACTTACCATGATCCTCACGTTGGATTACGCCCTCGCTGATCAGCTCATTCAGTTTGTCATGCACGGTGGTCCTAGAGATCACGCCTGTAAAATGCTTGTCGAGCGCGCTGGTTTCAATCAAAATGCTGGGATCACCTTGGGTAATCTCATTAATATAGTCCAGTATACGCGTCTTATTTGTACTTCGAATGGGTCTTGTTTGTGAATTCAGCAGCTCCGACTCATAAGCGTATCCTACTCTTTCAACTAATTGCCCATCGTTGGCACGAAACGTAAGCACCTTTTCTGTATCATCGGATGCGTACCTGTATGCCACATCTTTCAAATAGCGCACATTCCCAGTAGTGCGATTAATTCCAATAATGAAGTCCATTTCCTGACCGATCACCCTTGAACCAGCCAACGTAGCGAGCGTGAGTGGTCTGTTTTCAATCTTTTGGGAGTGGTGGATCACCAGCAACGCTATATTATATTTATAGGCGATCTCGCGGAGCTTGCGGGTAACCTTAGATGCGACCGTACTATCTTCTATCGGATCGATTGTCATCCGGGTCATAGAATCGAGTATGACAACATTAGGCTGTACACGCTCAATTTCCTTTTCTAACGATTGCCAATGGGCATCGGTAAACATATAGCGTGGGAACTTTTCGTCTACGACAAAGATGTTCTCCTCCCAGCCTGGCTCGAGATTGTGCTGTTGACTTAGAAAATCGATTTGCTTCTTGTTCCGCTTGGTTCGGTTTTTATAAAACTCCTCCATCGATACAAAAAGGACGCGCTTACCAGGTGGATTGAGTGGCTCGCCCAAAAATTCTGGTATGCCCGCCGCAATGTGCATACCCATCGTTTCAATGGCGGTTGTTTTTAGTGATTTTGAAGGACCAAAGATTACACCACAGCTTTGATGAGTTATGCCCCTGAAAATCATTTTGAGTTCCGGCTCTGTCGCAACGCGATCAATTAGGCAGCTCAGTGGAAGGGCCGGTCCCTCGCACAGGCTTAGATTTTTTACTGCTTGTTCCATGTATTTTAGTTTTAGAATTTTTCTTTTTCTTCTTTCTCTTTTTGGGAGGGTATGCTACTTTCAATTCCTCAAGCTTGCTTGCCACCAACCATTGCAACAATCCAATTCCTTTCTCTGTGACTATTAAAAGCGGTTTTTCAACAACTTGGCCTGATTTAGTTTTATTCTTTCTATAGACGTAACTGAACCACCCATGGCGCACATACTCATCATAAGCCTCGTTCTTATGTTTTAGATACCCCTCTTTACGTAAATACCGTGCGAACCCTTTTAGTGTCCCAGGGAACTTTGAAAAAAGCTTGGCATCAAGAAGAGAATACTGGTATCGATTCATTTTTCATCCGTTGATTTGACTGAATCTCTTTCAAGGCTTGGGCAATCTGGGTACTCTTCTTTGACGAGTTTTCGCAAGAATGCTATGCCCTTGAGAGTTGCCATTGGTTGTATGACTGACTTGCCCGTTTTCTTATTTATTATATGCGTCTGATAATCAAAATATCCTCTATCGATATATTGGCGATAGGGTGTATTGTCAGACTGTAAAATCTTTTTATCCCTCAACCATTTAAATAATGTGGTCCGACCGTATGGATAATGAATCATGGGGATTACTTTCTTCATCGAAAAGAGAGAGTCTCGGGTATTTCCATTCATGGCGATTTGTTTTTGTGTTAAAAGGAATACCGTCCGATTCGTAGAACAAAACGGAATCGGGAAGCAGGCAGTTAAGTATAATTTGAGCTGCCAGCGGACTTTCAAGGGGCACGCCGGGACCAGATTCAAAGCAATCCAACTCATCCCCTGCCTTGAAAGCGATGTAATGATAGTTTACAGGCCGAGAAAAATCGTCTGTAACAGTTTGACAAAGTCGCAGGTGCGTGTACCCGTTACTAACGAGTACGTCCTGGAGGTTTCGTGCGTGTTCAAAAACAGTGTTGTTCATGATTTAAATTTTAGTGGATTTTAATGCCCGATCTAGGTCCGAGCGTTTGTATAATAACCGACCACCAATTCGATGGCCGATAAGTTTGCCCGTTTTTGTATACGCGTGAAGCGTGGATAAACTCACCTTTAAATGGAGAGCCGCTTCTTGTCGAGAGAGTAAATCGTCCGGATCAGAAACCTGCTCGCTAACTTTTCGCAGAGCCTTCGCCAACATTTCGTCAATGAGGCCGATTAACTCGTCTTTTGAGATTTCCTGAATAACTATCATACGCATTATCAGTTTAGGCGAAAATGAAATAGTGAATTTTGGGGGAATCCAGATTTCCCCCGAATTTTCTTAAAGCATCTACAACTATATATCACGCGCACGCATGCGCTAAAATGGCGTGTAATTGATTGGGGGAAACCAAATTGCCCCCGATTTTTCGGCCTAAATAGTTGCCAGCGAGTTCAGGGATTAAAATGGCGCAATAAAAAACCCCGAGCAGCGCTTCGGGGTTTAGATTGAGTGAATTCAAAAACTAAAATAAATGCTCGTACTTTTTTTCTAATTTGATTGCTTCTTCATTGAACTTTAGTTCAGCCAAAAGCTCGACTGCTTCTTCTAGATTTTTTTTTGTATAGGGGTTATTCTTATCTTCTTCGTCACGACTATCTAAGGCTCTTCTAATTCTTCGGACCGAATCCTGCTTTATATGGTATGCTTTTCCAAAAAGAAGATCTATTTTATCGTAACCACAATTTTTGTGGCTGCCTAACGCATCAAGATAGCCAGAATACTTCAGCACTATCATAAGTGCCTGGAGTGAAATACCCTTGTTGTTTTTCTTGGCAGTGAATTCCTCAACGATAGCAAATAAAGTTTCTTTCTTGTCAGGAAAATAGTCTTCGACTTTTTGATTTAAAAATTCTGAATACTTATGACAGACATAAAACAAATAAGCTATAAACTCTGGTTTAAATATGTCATCGTCTTCAGCTATTAAAAGGAAACTTGATTCGAAAGGAAATAGATCTTTGTGGTCCTTAATCTGTTCCAGCAAACTCTTTGAGGTTTGATCATTAAAAATACTTTTTGCATAAGTTGCTATCTCGGTTTGATATTCTTGGCATTGCACTAAAATTTCATCGAGGTTAATTGCATTACTCAGAAACGATTCGGGTGAACGTAATTTTTTTGCCACACTACAATAATCCCCACCAAAACTTTCTTTGAGTTTAACCATTTCCGTAAAGAAATGCCTGTAGCAGGCATCAGGCCTTAGCTCTTCTGTGGCTTTCATCAGACTACTTTTTAATTTACTTAACAGCTGATATTGCTCTTCGTATTCATTGAGCCAGTCTTTGTGAATTTCATCGCTGACTTTAGGCTCGGCGTTTACCTTCCCACTTGTTTTTGATGATTTCGGCATGGTCGATAGATTTAATTTTTATATACCGTAAAAAGGCTCGCTCGGTTTTGTGCCCAGAGATCGCCATTATTGATAAGGCCGGGGTCCCAGCCAAATACTCATTGCTGCAAAATGATCTTCGGCAGGTATGTGTTGAAATTAGCTCATATTTTTTATACGATTCAACTCGTTTTTTACCGCCTTTGGTGGAGGTAAATTCAATTTCTTCATGGAAGTCGGGAATCATTTTTGCAATCTGCTTCAATTCTCTGTTCACAACCTGATTAACTTTTGCCTTTGGTAACGTACCGTAGTATTTCTCGATCATTGACTTAACAACCGGATGTATAGGGATTGTTACGGGATCGCCAGTTTTAGCTTGGCGTATGGTTAAGTAGGACCCCTTAATTTCACTGGGCAAAATTTGCTT
>JBEICO010000110.1:0-5109 GCA_040383965.1 Francisellaceae bacterium | reverse complement strand
TACAGGCGCAAGCTATTTTAGATCTGCGTTTACATCGTTTAACTGGGCTTGAGCAGGATAAAATTCTAGAAGAATTTAAAGAAATTATTTTAACCATTCAAGATTTGTTGGATATTTTAGCCAATCAAAGTCGCTTGATGCAGGTAATACGGGATGAATTGCAACTTATAAAGCAAGAATTTGGGGATGCCCGTCGTACTGAAATATTAAGTGATCACTTAGATCTCTCAACGGAAGATTTAATTACGGAAGAAGACAGGGTAGTAACTTTATCAAATAGTGGCTATGTTAAGGCACAACCATTATCAAGCTATCAGGCACAACGTCGAGGTGGTAAAGGAAAGGCTGCCACTAAAGTTAAAGAAGAGGATTATATTGAGCAGTTATTGATCGCCAGCACGCATGATACAGTGTTGTGCTTCTCGAGTTTAGGGAAAGTATATTGGCTTAAGGTTTATGAAATTCCGGTTGCCAGTCGAATTTCTCAAGGTCGCCCGATTATTAATCTTTTACCGTTACAAGAAAATGAACGGATCAGTGCTTTACTGCCCGTTCGTACTTATACCGAAGATAAAAAAGTCTTTATGGCAACTGCTAACGGTACGGTTAAGAAAGTGGCTTTAACGGAATTTATGCGTCCCAGGACTTCTGGGATCATCGCCTTAGATCTAGAAGAAGGTGACACCTTAATTGGGGTAGATATTACAGATGGCACACATGATGTGATGTTGTTTAGTGATGTAGGTAAAGCCGTGCGATTTTCGGAAGAAGATGTACGTAGTATGGGCCGTACCGCTAAAGGCGTGCGTGGGATCCGTTTATCAGGCGATCAAAAAATGATTTCACTGATTGTACTGCAGCCCGAGGGCAAAATTTTAACAGTTACTCAAAATGGGTATGGTAAACGGACTGAGGTCGATGAATTTGCACCGCATGGACGTGGTGGTCAAGGGGTGATTGCCATTCAGACGAGCGAACGAAATGGTAAAGTCGTAGGCGCGATTCAAGTGTTTGCGAACGATGAGCTGATGCTGATTAGCGATGCTGGAACTTTAGTGCGAACCCGAGTAGAGGAAATCTCTATTGTGGGGAGAAATACTCAAGGCGTTCGACTAATTAATTTAAGTGAAGGCGAAAAATTAGTCGGTATTCAAAGGATTAAAGAAGTGGAAGGGCAAGGTGAGGTGCTTCAGGAAGGACAAGATGAATTATCTGAGAGTTCAGAAGAAGATCTAGAATAATTAAACATGGTCTTTGTTCACTGTTTTGATCTACTGTTCCTGTCATTGCGAGCTGTGGGATCCCGACCAATATAGAACTCTTCATTATAACCCGCCCCCATCGGTGATGTGAAAGGCAAATTCTTCTAGAAGCAATTAAGCCGCTGACTACGTTGAATAAAAAAAATCGTGGGGATCCCCTAGCTCGCAATGACGGAAATGAGCAATCTAACCCTAGCTAATTCAATTTAAATCGTTTATCTTCTTGCGTGTATTTACATCAAGGAGAGTTACGAAATGGAGACGGATCAAACGTTTGACTCTGCGTCATCACGACACACTTCCACTCGCGTCCCTGTTTCCAGTACAAAAACACCAAAACTCGCTCCTATTCTAGGTACTATCGCTACGAGAAGCCAAATAGCTTCCGAACATCTTTTAGTGCAGATAGATCCAAATGACAGGGATCTAGAAACTGTCTTATTACATGCAATTGAATCTGGAATGGGTAGCATTGCTCGGTCGATAATCAAACTTAAAGGGGCGGAAAACAGTTTACCTAAGGCAGTTTGTTTATTGCAGTCTGATCGCGCTAAGAATTTCCGTTGGGAAGGATCCGATCGAAAAGATACTTATGACTGTCTTATTGCAGAATTAGGTGATCCCAACCGTTCACCCCTTAGTTTTGACCCAGAAAACAAAGATGCTTTACAACAAGCCGTCACTTTTATGGTAGTCAATCAGGAAGATAACAATATATCAGCGATTAATTGCAGAGATATTTTTATCAAGTTGGATCTGGATTCCCTATTGATGTTGGCACTTAAACACAGAAGATCAAAAGTTGCTAAATTGATAATTGATCAAAGTTTTAAGGAACTTAACGAGCTTCCCACTGCATTCGTCTATATTCAAAGCATTACAGGAATGGGTCGGTATCAATGGGATGAAACCAATGGCTATGAAAGTGTTCGTAAACAACTCGTATCATCATTATCAAACAAGATTGCCAAGTATGGACCAGTGCAGATAAAAGCTGTAAACAATGCAATTAAAACGCTTATTGAAAGTGGTAATCCTCGCGCACGCACAGAATTTACTCAGCTGTTGGCAAATGAATCCATTGTGAGACAAATTGATTTAGAGTCTCTTATGTTGGATGCCCTAGAAGTAAAACATGGGGATTGTATGGTCATATTGGCAGATAGGGGAGCAAGAAATCTTATCGCAGTCCTTTTCAGAATGCAATCTATGTCACAAATAACGGATCAATATGTCTATAACACTTGGAAGTCAGGAAAATATTCAGAAGTTTTTTCAAGAATGGCAATTTCTCTTATAGCGATCCAATTTGAAATTTTATCGCTTAATGAACAAGAGGAAGAAATGTTGTTTAAAGTTCTGGATAATATGATAAAAGCACAAGATCTTGAAGTGATAGGGCTTTTAGATGCAAGTTGTATGTCTAGTTTTACTGAAGATGAATATTCAAAGTTGTTAAAAACAGCAGTCCAATGCCAATATTATGCCGCTGCGGAAAAATTAAATGATAAGGGTGCAGTAAACTTAGTAACAGCCATTTGCGCAGTACAGGAACAGGGTGAGTTAAACACTTTAGGTAAGAAGTTTTACGAAAAAGCGTTGTCTACGTTAAGTAATACAGCAAATCACATTCTGGTTAATGATAACGAAAAAGCAAGTGTTTATAAGTTAATCGTATTTATGGTTAAGAATGTGCAATTAAAAGTTCTGGAATTTATAAAAAACCAAATAATTATTTCCGCTTTATACCCTACAGAGATAGATTTACTAGTCGCAGAGGCTTTAGAAAGTGGAATGGGATCCGTAGCTGTATTATTAGTGCGAATAGAGGGGAGACAATATTTGGCTGCTCGTTTACTTAGGGCGCAGAGCGTAACAAATTGGGTTGTGGGGAGTAGTTATCAGTTTACAGCACAGACTTTGGTTGAGGCCATCGTTAAACAGGGGAAAGTTGAAGATAAAGAAGAAATAGCTTCTTTACAAGCGGCTGTTATTCAGATGGTAAGAAGAGGTGATCTTCAAAATCTCTTATCGTTATTGAATGTAGCAGACATAAAAAAACATCTTGCAATAGAAGTTTTGATGCTGGAAGCAATTAGAGTGCCTCAGGTGGAAGTGGTAAGGGCTTTAGTGGCACAAGGCGCTATGAATTTGGCACATTATTTATTTGAAGCTTTGAGCTGTCCCTTGGAAGATGAAGCAAAAGAAGTTGAGCGTTTAAAGACATGTCAATTTTTAGTTGAAAAAATTGAGGAACAGATTATCCAACAAAAACATCCTTTAATTTTATCAGAGAGACAAGAAGTCTCTTCTGTTTTGTTCAAATTAACAAATTCTATAGATAACAGAGCCGTTCAAAGGCGGATTGTTGTTTTGAACACTAAGGAATTAATTGAACAAGTTAGAGTGGAAATATTGATTTTAGCTTTGAACAATGGGCAAGAGAATTTGGCAAGAGCTATGTTTAAACCTTTGCTGGATAATAAGACGCCTAAGGAAATATTTTTTGCCATACATCAAGTACAAGTAGAATGTATTTGGGAAAAATTAAATCCGGCTTGCCAAGCGTATTATGATGAAATGACTGCTCTTTTAAAAACACCGGAGTTATTTGACACAAAGGTTCAAGCTTTAGGAGAATGGCGGCATTTTTTCATGAAAGTGATTGAGTTTATAGTTTGTGATAATCGCTTAGATTATCGAGATTTTTTTGGTTTGGAACATATTGCTGCCATCTTAAATTACGGACAATTGCTTCTTGGGGCTATAAAAGTTAAAAAAATCCAAGCTGCTAAAGATGTGTTAGGTAAGTTAAGGAGCGGACAAGAAGGTCTTGAAAATATATTGCTGAGCGCTCTTGAGGCTTCAACTGAAGTGAATGGATCTCTTGACAAAGATACTACATTAACTCTTCAAGTATATCTGAATTCTGAATTGCGTAAGGATTTAGCTCAGAGCTTTGCAAATTTTAATTGCTATTCAGGCGCTATTCCGAGAGAAGAGGAGCGGTTCAAAGCAGTCTTGCTTGAAATGCTATTCATTGGAGATGATCAAAGTGTTGTGACTTTGGTAGAAGCTTGCACTTTTAAGGCCGAAACACTGGAGAAACTTTTGGAAAGTGCTTTAAGTAGTGGAAACTTCATGGTTGTGAAATCCTTAGAGTGCAAAGGGGCTCAGCTAAAACCTCATGTTTTAACTATAATCTTACACTCGTCAGCTCAATCTAATGGCAAAGAAGTTTGTAAACATATTCTAGATCAAGATAAAAGTGGCAAGCTGGAAGTGGATAAGACTGTAGATATAGACGGACAACCCTGCTCACTTTTAACGTTTACAATTAAAAAAGGATTTTATGAAATATCGGGGACGTTGTTAGCCTATGGTCTTCAGTATAAAACCAATCAAGATTATAAAGCCGCTTTAGCAGCTGAAGATGAAAGAATTCAAAAGTCAGGTGGTATTTTGTCGTATCGACCGATATCTATGATATATACGCCTTTGCCGATTTTGCCGGACACCCTGTACGAGTCTCTAAAAAAACTATCAGCTCAAGATGCTTTAAATGTGATTGATGAAGTTGATACGGAAGATAATAAAATGAAACGGGCTCTCATAAAAGGTATACAAGGATAATGTTCACCTGAATGTTCTATAATGATAAGTGTGTAAATTGAGTATTACTAAGTAGGAGAAATGATGGCTATTAAGTCGCTGGCGCGAAATTAAAACCGTTTCAAATTTACTGAATTTTTGTGCTGATATTGCTTAATGAACTAAATTTTGCATCTAACACACCAGACAACTTTCTAAAAACATCAAATATTAACTTAATTTGCCATACAAAGTT
>JBEICO010000109.1:0-5111 GCA_040383965.1 Francisellaceae bacterium | reverse complement strand
GAATGTAGGATTATAACCTATCATGTTGATGGCATTAAGTCTTGTTGGGCTTAAAAGATATTCAAAATTGAATTAAAGCTTTGGCATGCATGTCAAACTACATCACCGGTAGGACACATACAATTAAAAGAATTCAAGGAAAATCTGAGTTCTTACATCGATCCAAAAGATATTCCAGAATTCAAAAAGTTTTTAGAGACTGTCAAAAATCCGGTTGAACAATTTAAATGTATCAATGAATTATTAAAAGGTATTGCAAATGCCTATACAGCTGAAGACAACCGCTTAAAAACACAAGCACAAGATAGTCGACATAATACCCTAAAATAGTAATAGTTGAGTCTATTTCACAACCGTTAAATGCGGTTTGCCGCCAGAGCGCTTTCCTTTCCCTGCAGCACCTCCAGAACCACCCTTTCCACCTTCTAGATCTTGATCCGGATCCGGAGGCATAGGTGCAGGTGGCAATGGTTCTTCTTCTTCGGCAAACACCATGCCACGACCATTTTCTTTAGCATAAATCGCAAGCACAGCATTTACGGGTGCGTAAATTTTGCGAACATGACCCCCAAAGCGTGCTTGAAATTCAACAGCTAAATCTCCCAGTCGTAATCCTTGAACGGCGGACATAGCAATATTTAATACAATTTGCCCACCGTCCACATATTCAAGTGGAACTTCGACACCCTTGGTTCCTGCATTCACCACAATATGAGGCGTGCAATGGTTATCCACTATCCAATCATAAAAAGCACGCAATAAATAAGGTCTGGTTGAAGTCATTTACCCTCTCTTTATATGTTATTTTCTCATGGCCTTTTCTGCTTCTGTTAAACTGGCAACAAAAGAATCTCTTTTAAAAATTCGTTCCGCATAGGCTAACACCGATTTGGCTTCTACAGGTATTTCAACCCCTAAAGTGGGCAAGCGCCACAATAAAGGTGCCAAACAACAATCCATTAAGGAAAATTCTTCACTTAAAAAGAAAGGCATTTCGGCAAAAACAGAGGCAACACTTAGAATACCTTCTTGCAATTCTTTGGTGGCTTGTTTAAGAGTTGCGGGATCAGAACCCTCATTCATTATTTTACCCATTAACGCATACCAATCTCGATTCAATCGATATATCATTAAACGCGTGCGCGCACGCGCAACGGGATAAACCGGCATCAAAGGAGGATGAGGAAAACGCTCATCTAAATATTCCATGATAACTTCAGATTGAAATACCACAAGGTCTCTATCGACTAATAAGGGAACGGTTCCATAAGGGTTTAATTGATGCAATTCTTCTTTTAATTTGGGAAACTTATCCACCTCTAGGATATCAACAGTTACTCCTTTTTCAGCTAAGACTATCCGAACGCGGTGACTGTAAGGATCAGAATCCCCTGAATACATCGCCATGACTGATCGCTTATTTTGGGTCAAAGACATTACAACTTACTCCTACACTCATATTCAATGCACATCTTTCCAATATTCTCTTTTCAAAAGGTAGGCAAAGACGAAAAAGACACCTAAAAATAGCAATACCCAGATCCCCACTTGTTTCCGAACTTTTTGCTGCGGCTCCGCAGCATAGGCAAGAAAGTTAACCAGATCTAATACCGCCGAATCATATTTCTGCTGACCATCTTTTTCAGAGAGCAATTTTGTTCGCAAATGAAAAAGGACATCCGGCATGGCCACATCGGGAAATACCGTATTATTCACACCCCAGGGCCGTTTAGGATCTAAGTAAAATGATCTTAAATAACTATAGATCCAATCTACACTGCGCGAGCGTGCTACCAAAGAAAGATCTGGCGGAGCAACCCCAAACCAGTTGGCCCCATCTTCTTTTCGCAGGGCGGTTTTTATGGTGTCGGTGATCTTATCACCCACAAACATTAAATTCTCTTTAACTGCTTGCTCTAACACGTCTCCAGCAGCATTTACAATTCCAATATCTTTAGCCATGGTATTGTACCGTAAAAACTTTAGGCCATGGCATCCTGAACATTCATTCATAAACAACGTGGCTCCCCGCTGTAAAGAAGCCAGATCACTTAAATCAATAGGCGCTTTATCCAGCTTAACCTCATGCTCTTCGGCTTGAACTAACCCTCCAAGCCCTAAGACCAATCCTACTATAAATATTAACCCTACTTTATTCATTAATACGTTACCCGCTCTGGCACTCTTTTCACCTTATCTAAAGTAGTATAAATGGGCATCAGTAAGAAAAATGAAAAATATAGCCCAGTAAAAACTCGTGCCAGTATCACCAATACGGGATCCGGTGGATTTGAGCCTAAATATCCTAAAGCTAAAAAGGTAACCACAAACAATGTTAAAGCAGTTTTACACAACCCCCCCCGATATCGGATTGATTTTACAGGGCTTCTATCCAACCAAGGCAACATGAACCATACGCCAATGGATGCCCCCATAGCGACTACACCTAATAATTTATCGGGTATCGCGCGTAAAATCGCGTAATACGGTGTCATATACCACACTGGAGAAATATGAGTGGGTGTTTTTAAAGGATCTGCGGGTTCAAAATTTGGCGCTTCTAGAAAATACCCCCCAAAGGCCGGTAAATAAAAAACTACTGCACAAAAGATAATTAAGAAAAATGCTAAACCCATTAAATCTTTAACGGTATAGTAAGGATGGAAGGGAATACCATCTAATGGCACCCCTTTTTCATTCTTATATTTTTTAATTTCAACGCCATCTGGAGTATTAGAACCCACTTCATGCAATGCCATAATATGAGCAGCTACAAGCCCTACAAAAATAAGAGGCACTGCAATCACATGTAAAGCAAAGAAGCGGTTTAAGGTGACTCCTGTCACGTTATAGTCTCCCCTTATCCATTCGACCAAAGCATCTCCCACAAAAGGAATAGCGCCAAATAAAGAGGTGATAACTTGAGCTCCCCAAAATGACATATTTCCCCAAGGCAATAAATACCCAAAAAAGGCCTCTGCCATTAAACACATAAAAATCAACATTCCAAATAGCCACACTAATTCTCGAGGCTTTTGATAAGAACCATATAACAAGGCTCTAAACATATGGAGATAAACCACAATGAAGAAAAACGATGCGCCTGTGGAATGCAAATAGCGGAGTAACCATCCCCAGGGCACTTCTCGCATAATATATTCCACGGAATCAAATGCCTGTTCCGCGCTGGGGGTATAATTCATGGTAAGCCAAATTCCGGTAACAATTTGGTTCACCAATACAAAAAGCGCTAAGGATCCAAAGTAATACCAAATATTGAAATTCTTTGGGGCATAATATTGGGCAAGATGTTCGTTCCATAATTTGGTCAGTGGAAATCGATCATCAACCCAGCCTTGAAGCGTACGCAAAATCATCACGTTCCCTCCGTTTGGCTATCTTCTCCAATTCGGATCAGCGTATCAGATACATATTGATAAGGCGGAACTGGCAAATTCAAGGGTGCTGGCACACCTTTGTAAACCCTTCCAGCCAAATCATATTTCGAACCATGGCAAGGACAAAAAAAGCCTCCTTCCCAACCGGCTTCTATCGATCCTACCGTGGGTTTATAAAGTGGCACACACCCTAAATGAGTACAGATCCCAATCAACACTAAAATGTCTGGTTTAATCGAACGATATAGATTATCGGCATAGCTTGGCTGTTGCGGTTCTTTTGAATTAGGATCTCTTAATTGGTTAGTAACTAAAGTTAAATTATCTAATTCTTCTTTGGTTCTATGCACCACAAAAATCGGTTGACCGCGCCAAGCAACCGTTATTTTTTGTCCTGGTTCTATTTTGCTGATATCCACTTCCACAGGAGCGCCTAATGCGCGAGTTCGAATACTCGGTGCCCAAGAAGCAAGGAATGGAAAAGCCGCGCAAGCAGCACCAATTCCACCGATAACAGAAGCCGTGGCTGTTAAAAACCGTCGACGCCCGAGATCCGCTTCATCGACGCTCATCCAAACATTCTCCTTACTTTAAGCTTTCCATAAAGTTGATGTTAGCCTTCATCCATATATGGATTTCACTAAATCAAAATAGTATCAGAGATCACGCAGATCTGCATAGACTAAAACGCTCGCAGTACGCCATGAATGCTGTACACTAGGGAAAGATTGTGATTTAATTGTCCAAACGGCTTTATTGGCTGTGGTTAATCAGATAACAAAATCAAAATGTATTGTTATCATAAAAGCTTAGTTCAGAAACAGAGGAGACATTTTAGTGAACAAGAAATTAGCTTTACTTGCTGTGCCTGCGATATTGCTGGCAGCTTCAGCCGCCACAGCGGATAATCAATGGGGTTTCACACCGTATGTAGGGGCAGACGCAGAATGGCGCCATCTAAACTATCAAACTGGGTTTGGTGAAAATATATTTAGACATGATTACCCACAAGGCAATATTTATGCTGGTTTAAAATTCAATGACTACTTAGCCATCGAAGGTGGTTATGAAGCCACAGGAAGAAAATCAAGAGTGACTACTCTTGGGCCAGGAAATATATTTGCTGGAAACTCTACAGCTGGAACCACACTTCAATTTTCTACAACAAGCCGTATCAAAGGCCCACATGCAAATTTAGTAGGTTTCCTACCCATTTGGGATGCATATCGTTTACAGCTTATAGGATCTGTCGGTTTTGCTCGTTTACAGGAAAATGCTGAGTTCACTATACTCACTGCAAATGGCAATCCAGCCATTCCAGATCCCAGAACTTTCAAACAAAGAAAAAGTATCCTTAGAGTAGGTGCAGGTTTGCAACAAATGATTAGCGATAGCTGGGGTGTTAGAGCTATGGTGAAATGGGAAAACACCAATAAGTTCAAAATGGGCTCAAACATAGGGCGTTCAGAGATCAGACACAAGAATAGTTTTATTTATAGTAGATTCTATAAAAGTCAAAAAAGGGCTTATGAAAAACATAAGCCCTTTTTTTATTAATACCCTTCTAGTAGAAAACCCCAACCTGATTGAGTTTAAACCGCGTTACGCCAGGACGCATCGGCGAATCAGTGGAAATGTTACCGACAGATAAGCTGCGCTGCAGCCTATTTGGAGTCTCAGAAGCAGTGTGCCTAGTCGGAGTCTTAGGTGGAG
>JBEICO010000108.1:0-5161 GCA_040383965.1 Francisellaceae bacterium | reverse complement strand
GGGGGTTGACTATCATTTTGTACAACCTGAAGAATTTAAAGATATGTTATCGAAAGATGTTTTTTTAGAATCTGCAGAAGTTTTTGGAAATTTTTATGGAACCTCTTCCGTGTGGGTTGAAGAAACTAGAAATCAAGGGATTGATGTTATTCTAGAGATTGACTGGCAGGGTGCGAAACAAATTAGAGCAAAATTTAGCGATGCCCAATGTATTTTCATTTTACCGCTTAGCCGAAAAATTTTATCGGAGCGTTTGCAAAAACGTCATCAAGATAATGAAAAGACGATCCAAGAAAGAATGAGTGAAGCTACAGAGCATATTTCACACTATACTGAGTATGATTATTTAATTTTTAATGATCAGTTTCAAGAAGCTGTAGAGGATTTAAAGTCGATTATTCGGTGCCATCGGTTACAAAGGGATCGTCAAGAAGGGAGATGGAGCCAAGTAATCCAAAATGTAATTAGTTAACTGGATAATTACCTTTATGCGAACAATCCTGTATTGTAGAGGGTTCAAATGGTTAAATTTTTGTAAGTTTGTTACCTT
This sequence comes from Francisellaceae bacterium, assembly GCA_040383965.1. Classification (GTDB taxonomy): domain Bacteria; phylum Pseudomonadota; class Gammaproteobacteria; order UBA6186; family Azoamicaceae; genus CADEGZ01. The sequence goes on along the minus strand of JBEICO010000108.1, from coordinate 4,611 downwards.
TTTTATTTGAGGGCTGTTATGGCACGGATCACAATAGAAGATTGTTTAAAGAATGTTGAAAATCGGTTTCAATTGGTTTTAATTGCCTCTAAGCGGGCGCGTCGTTTGTCTCTGGGTGGGGTAGAAGCCACGGTTCCTTGGGAGAACGATAAGCCGACGGTGGTGGCACTACGGGAAGTAGCAGCTGGGAATTTATTAACAGTTGCAGTAACAGAAGAAGAAAAGACACCTTCCGAGTAGTGAGCATCCCCTGGAATCATGGATAGTGGACTGGGGGGATCAGTGCCTCAATTTGAAGAACTTTGTCGTGAACTGGCAGGTTACTTAACGCAAGAAGACATTGCGGAAGTAACCAATGCCTATTTGATGGCAAATGAAGCCCATAAAGGCCAGCAACGTTTCTCTGGCGAGCCTTATATTTCACACCCTATTGAAGTGGCTAGGATCCTGGCAGGCATGCACATGGATCCTGAAAGCATTATTGCAGCCATGCTGCACGATGTTTTGGAAGATACCCCTGTCGATAAAGCGGATATTGCGGAAGCATTTGGGGATGAAGTTGCAGAGTTGGTGGATGGGGTAAGCAAACTTGATCAAATTCGTTTTGAAAATCGGATCGAAGCACAAGCTGAAAATTTACGTAAAATGATGTTAGCGATGGCTCGAGATATTCGAGTCATCTTAATTAAATTGGCAGATAGGCTCCATAACATGCGTACCTTGGATGCCTTACCCCCGGAAAAAAAACGCCGCATTGCTAAAGAAACCTTGGAAATTTATGCACCCATTGCTAATCGTTTGGGAATGAATAATTTTCGGATTGAATTTGAAGACATTGGTTTTTCTTTTTTATATCCCGTTCGATATAAAGTTTTAAAAGAAGCTGTTCACAAGGCCAGAAGAAATCGCAAAGAGTTAATTGTCGATTTGGAATCCAATTTAAAAACTCGACTTGAAGAAGAACATGTTTTGCCTTTTATGGTTATGGGCCGCGAAAAACACTTATACAGCCTTTATAAAAAAATGCGAAAAAAAGATCTTTCTTTGTCTGAAATCATGGATGTGTATGCGCTTAGGATCATCGTTGATAAAATAGATACCTGTTATCGGGTTTTAGGAGTTGTTCATAATTTATATAAGCCGGTACATGGCCGTTTTAAAGACTATATTGCCATACCCAAAGCTAATGGGTATCAATCCCTACATACAACGGTATTAGGACCATACGGTGTTCCGGTTGAGGTTCAGATCCGTACCGAAGACATCGATAGAATGGCAGAAAATGGGATTGCCGCGCACTGGTTGTATAAAACCGGAAAAGGTAGTGTGGGTAGTGCAGAGCTTCGTGCGCGGGAATGGCTAAGAGGCATTTTGGAAATGCAAAAAAATGCCGGAAATTCCATGGAGTTTATTGAAAATGTTAAAGTGGACCTGTATCCGGACGAAGTCTATGTTTTTACCCCAAATGGAGATATTCTCTCATTACCAAGCGGTGCAACGGCGGTTGATTTTGCGTATGCTGTTCATACTGATGTTGGAAATGCTTGTATCGCGGCTAAAATTGATAGGCGTTTAGTTCCCTTAAGTACCCGAATAAATAATGGCCAAACCGTAGAGATCATCACAGCTGCAGGAGCCAATCCTAACCCGACTTGGTTAAGTTTTGTGGCGACGGGGAAAGCAAGAAGTAATATTCGTCATTGGTTGAAGACGCAACAAGTGAGTGAAGCGAGAACACTGGGCAAGCGTTTAATCGAGCGGGCCTTATATTCTTTGTCACTATCCTTAGAGGAAATCCCAGAAAATCGTTTGAGTGCTTTTTTAAGCGAATTAAAATTGTCGAGTTTCGAAGCTTTGTGTGAAGAGGTGGGTTTGGGAAATCAGGTTGCCCCTTTGGTAGTGAGGCGGTTGGTTTCAGACTTGCCAGTAGAGGAATCTCATGTTATCTATCCTTTGGCCATTAGGGGAACCGAGGGGATGGTGGTTTCTTATGCAAAGTGTTGTCGACCTATTCCTGGCGATACCATCATTGGATTTCTAAGTGCTGGACGGGGAATCGTGATCCATCGAGAAAGCTGTAAGAATGTCGCAGAAGTATATAAAACACCGGAAAAGTATATTTTTATTCAATGGGCAGACAAAGTTGAAGGTGAATTTCAAATTGAAATCAGGGTCGATGTCCTAAGTAAACGGGGTGTTTTAGCCACGCTCGCCAATACCCTTTCAGAAAACGATGCTAATATTCAAAATGTTCATATTGACGAAAGAGATAATCGCCATAACACCATTACATTCCTGCTCTCTATTAGAAATCGCAATCACCTTGCAAGAGTAATCAAAAAACTTAGAGAGATAGATCTGGTGACTCGAGTGATACGGGTAAAATAAGAAGGAGTTTTGCAATGGAAAGGGAAGCTTTAGCCGATCGGGTTATGCAATGGTCTAATATCAATTCCGGTTCTTTTAATATTCCAGGTTTAGAGCGAATGGCAGCTGTGCTCACCCAAGCATATTCAGAATTGGGCGCAGAAGGTAATCTTTTTTCATTGCCTCCCATAGAACATGTAGATGCCTTGGGATTAACTAAGAGAATGGATCTCGGGCCAATGTTGCGATTTTGGAAGAGACCCGAAGCACCCATTCAAGTACTGTTGGTGGGGCACATGGATACCGTATTCGAGGTAGATCACCCTTTTCAACGTGCCATTCGAAAGTCTGAACAGGTGATTAATGGCCCGGGTGTAGCGGACATGAAGGGTGGTTTGTGTGTGATGTTAGAAGCGTTAAAGATCTTTGAAAAAAGTTCCATGACGAGCCAGCTAGGATGGGAAGTTTTGATCAATCCAGATGAAGAAATTGGTTCTTTAGGATCTGCCGCCTTTTTAAGAGAAAGAGCCAAAGCACACCATGTTGGCTTGTTATTTGAACCTGCCATGGACGAACAAGGAACTTTAGCGGGGGAACGTAAAGGTAGTGGAAAATTTACATTGGTGGTACATGGGCGAGCGGCACATGCGGGGCGTGATTTCCATCAAGGTCGAAATGCAATTACCTTTATGGCTAAAATTATCTCTCAAGTTGATGCTTTAAATGGCACTAGAAATGGTGTGACGTTTAATATTGGCCAAGTTCAAGGAGGAGGTGCAGTGAATGTTGTTCCTGCGCTTAGCATTTGTCGTTTAGATGTACGAATTTTACAAGAAGAAGATGTAGCTTGGGTAGAAGCGCAATTGGCATCTATTGTTACAATTGCTAACCAAGATGAAGGGTATACCGTAGAATTGCATGGAAAATTTACTCGGAAACCCAAGCATTTAACAGGTAAAACGGAGAAGTTATATCAATTGGTTAAAGAAGTTGGAGAAAAATTGGGCCAATCGATTGTTTGGAAACCAAGTGGTGGTTGTTGTGATGGGAATAATTTGTCTGAAGCAGGTTTACCTAATGTGGATACCCTTGGGGTATGTGGGGGTGAGATCCACAGCGATCAAGAATATATATTGGTGGATAGCCTAATTTCTCGAGCTGAATTAAGTGCAGCAGTGTTATTGCGTTTAAGTGAAGGGCCGTTGTAATTCAAGATTTTGACGAATATTTTGTGCATGAGTGAGAGTGTTGGCTATACTTCAAAAAGGATTGATTTATTTCAAATTTATCGCTTAGGAGCTAGACTAACATGATTGCTGATATTCCAAAAAGTATGCGTCAACAACAAGGGTTTACCTTAATTGAGTTGGTTATTGTTATCGTGATTATTGGGATCCTAGCTGCCGTTGCTTTACCTAAATTTGCGAATTTAACCACCCAAGCTCGAACTTCGGCTAACCAAGGAATTGGAGGGGGCTTATCAGCGGCAGCAGCAATTGCTCATGCTTCTTGGATTGCAGCGGGCGCTTCAGCAGGCGTTGGTGGCAGTAACGTTACTCTAGAAGGAACCTCGGTACATGTGAATACTTTAGGGTGGCCAGATGCCAGTCTTAACGTGACGCCTACTGCCGCGGGTTGCGTCACCATTTGGAATGCCATTTTAACCAATCCACCCACGGCAGCAGCAGCTTGCGGTGCTACGGGGACTTGTTATCAGGCGAGTGCAGCGACCAGTATTTGTACCTATACCCTATTTAGCTCTGGGACAGCGGTCACGCCGGCAACAACAGTTACCTATGACTTGGCGAGTGGTCAAGTGGTTATTGCGCCGTAAAGCACTTGGGTACTTTTCGTCCTGTACAAGAAAGTGATTTACAGGCAATTTTAGAAATTGCTGGGGAGGCAGGTGCTGGGTTTAACTTCCTCCCCAAGCAGATTAAGGCGATGGAAGCTAAAATAACCTGGTCTCTTAAAAGCTTTGCAGATCCAACAACAAATCAATCTAAATTTTATTTTTTTGTATTAGAGAATAATGATACCCATGAAATTATGGGAACTTCGGGTATTGAGGCACACGTTGGAAATCCTTGGCCTTTTTATAAATTTAAATATTCACCTGTTGTTCAAACTTCTAAATCTTTAAATGTTTGTCAAAAACATCGGATCTTACACATTGTAACAGAACATGAAAATGCTTCAGAACTGGGGGCTTTATATTTAAAGCCAGCCTATAGGGGGAAGAGC
>JBEICO010000107.1:0-5284 GCA_040383965.1 Francisellaceae bacterium | reverse complement strand
TAGGCTATGACAGTAATAGAGCCAGGGGCCTTAAAGATAAAATATCAGACACGCTTATTGAGCGCGCGAAAAATAATCCTTTGCCAGAGGGACAGTTTCTAAAACATTATTTAATGACGGATAGAGAAAGTGGCCAGTCCATTAAACATTTGCAAATGATCCAAATTGAACTCCCCCGAGCTAGGAAGAATAGTTTTCCGCCGCAAAAAGGATTTAGTCTAACGGACTGGTGGCTCAGTATTTTTAAATTTGCGCCACAATATACCCAAGAAGCCATAACAAAGTTGGAGCAGCAAGGCATCATTATGCCTCCCGTGATTGCTCAAGCACTAGCCAGGCTGTATTTTCCGACTTGGGCGCCTAGGGAAATTCATGAATACAAAAGTGATACTATAGAGAAAGAAAAATATGCTACCGAGTTTGCCTCCGAAAGGGCTGAAGGTAAAGCAGAAGGTAAGGCTGAAGGTAAGGCTGAAGGTAAGGCTGAAGGTAAAGCGGAATTATTATTGGTTTTATTAAAGCATAAGTTTAAGGTGGTTCCGGAACAGTATCAGCAACAAATAGCAACCGCTCATCTAGAGCTTTTAGGGAAATGGGCAGAAAGGGTTTTGGAGTCGTTAACCATTGATGAAGTTTTTAGAGAGGGCTGATGGGGACGTTTGGTTCTTAAGGCAGGTATCTTAGAATAAGAACATGGAAAGCAGAGTTAAAGGAGAGACAATGAATATTAAAAACACCCAAAAATACATTGAAGAATATTCCGCTCTTTCTGCCAAAAAAGATAGAGTATTGTCGGAGTCTATTTTAAGAAAATTTAAATCGGAACCCAATGCAGCACTTCATTGCTTAGAGATCTTTTGCAATAAGAAATTGAGCTATAAAAAAATGAGGACAGCTCTTTTATTTTTTGAACAAGCTTTATGCGAATTAAGATATCAAGAAGAGGCCGGGTTTTCTGTTGCAAAGGAGATGATTGAAGCCGTTCAAGAAAGACTAATCCATTTATATGTAGATCACAAAATAGAGTCCGGCAAAATGCCTCCCATTTTATCAGTTTTTAATAGTAGTCATGTCAACATCATACCAGATCTAAGAAACGTAGTAGAAACACTCTCAGATGAAGAATATGCCAACATTGATATCAAGCCAAGCCTTCCTGACATGTTTAATGAAATGTCAGAATCCATGGACTCTTCTTTTGAACTTTATCAAATGATGTTAGAGGGGTTTCATCAGATCCAAAACGAAGAGGCTCAATCTGGCATGTTTCTCTCCATGTTATTTTCGAGTAAAGAGCTGGTTAAAGAGTGTGCAGTATTAGGCTTGTTACATCCGGAAAAAACGGTAAGAACATTTTTAGTTGAGCAATTATTAAAAACGAATTTGTTCAAAGAAATATCTCCGTTAGGATTAAGGCGGATGATTACCCTGAGAAACTGGCTTCCCGTTGATGAAAGGACGGCTTTGGATGAACTCATTAAGCTTGTTAGAAAATCCGGATTAGAGTGCGCGCCACCTGCTGGGGCTGTGATTGTTAAGTTGCAAGCTACTATTTTTGATGGTGCGGGGTGCCAAATGATTGTTGCGCTTGTAAAAGATCAAAATGAATTTATTATTTGTGGATTTTTGTTAAAGGAAACCGTGGGCATATTTGATCCGTGGATGACAATGGGCCTTGGTCAAAAAAAGGCCGAAAGTACTTTTAAAGAAATTGCTCGCACAGCATTTATTACGACTAATACAGATTATATTTCAAAGGCGGCACCAGAGTTTTTAGCCAGAAATCTTATTAACGACAAGGCGGTTAGCGCATGGTTTATTGCAGTGTCAGAGCTGTTAGATCTTCCACCCATTCAGGCGACGAAGGTTGACATCAGAACCTCCCTTAATGTGCTGATAAATGAGGCTTTTCCTGAGGGCCTAAACGAATATCACATAAAAAAATCCCTTAAAAAAAGCGCAGATCTTATAAAAGATTTAAAGATAACTGGCTCTTGGTTTGAAGTTGGAGAACATTTGAATGAATGTTTTTATGACACCACAGAAGAGCCTTCGATTAGCTCTGTTATTGATGTTGCGTTAGACCCTAAACGAGACATTTGGGCAAACCGATTTTTATGGTTATCAGAGATGATGAAAACCTCAAGCAATTCCCCAATATCTTTGTGGAAGGATTTCTTGGTGCTAAGCCATCTTATTGAACAGGGGGAGCCCTTAAGTGCTATTCCCTTAATGTGTGGCATTGCAGAAAAAACTACGGCTTATCACGAGTACGGAGGATCTGCTTTGCTTGGAGCAACCTAAGATGCCTGCGTTAACCCCTCCCAAAAAACCTAAAGATCCTTTTGTTAATATTCGTCTAATGATAGAACCGCCAGAGGGTCTCAAAAAGTTAAAGCTAAAACTGAAGGAGCCCACCTGGTTTGTTGAGGTTATACATGGTAATCATGCAGGTGTTCTCAGTACACAATGGATCCCATTATTGAACCGGTTTCACCCACAAGCTTCTTTGGATGAGAAAACGCATTATGGTAAAAAGTCTGTTTTATTACAGCAAGCAGGCTTTTTGTTGAGCTTGGATGCTCAGAAAAAATTATTTGATATGAAAGCAATAGGTGAATTTGTTTTTTTAAAAACCTATAAAAACAAGTTCTCTTCAACCATATTGTCTGGCTCTGGAACAGCACTTGGGCAACAGTTAATCCTGTGTGTTCCAACGAGCAGCGGTGAATGTCGATTGGGGATTTCCACAGCAGGCGACATCCGAATTGATTATGTGCCGGGTGATTTGGCGTTAAATATAGAGACCGAGGGCTCCGTTGAAATAGGAACTGCTCTGAAATGTCGGGAAGTGAATTTAACCTCTAATAATTTTAAAAATATACATTCACTCAGGGCTGACAAGGTAGAAATTAGCACTTTAAAAAAGTTGGTAAATGCAGGCGTTTTGTTTGCGAAATCTTCCCTAAGCATTGCTGCGGGTGAAGAAATGACAAATCGTGCGACAGCGGTTTTGGGATCAGAAGGAAAGCTTAATATTGGCACCACTCCATTGGTTGCGAACGCAGGAACTATTGCAGGGGCTGAAAGCCGTATTTCAGTTGCTGCTTTATACAATGAAGCAACTGGGATGGTGGCAGGGACTCAGCATCTTGACTTATCCTTAAATGCATCTAGTTATAATCATGGGCAAGTGTATGGTCAGGCTCTGGCAATATCGGCTAAAGATTTTGAAAATGGACTATCTGGCAAAATTTTGGGTAACTGTATTGATTTAACTGGAAACACGGCTTTAGATAACCACGGCCTGGTAGAGGCCAAACAAGACTTGTGCTTGAACACGGATGCCGCTTTGATTCACCAAAAGTCCGGTACTTTAAAAGCAGGGTTCGTTTGAAGAATCTGTGGGCGATTTATCTAGAATTTTGGGTCATGAACTTAAAAAACTGTCTACAAACGGAATCATATTGGACATGTTCAGACTCATCACGCGCGTGAAGCCAATAGGGTCCTCCCGAGTCATCAATATATTTTAAAATTAAGTCTTTTACTAATAAGCCTCGTTCGCTCTCATCTTCATTGAGCTGCCATATTAACTCTCCACCTAAAACCCAGAGGTAGCTGGCATACATTTTCACTGTACGTTTTGATCGCCCCTTTTCAATATGGCTAATAAGGAATGGTTTTAATTGATCTCTAATGGATTGTCCAATTGCCAGATCCTGTTTTGAAATCTTCCATCTGTCGGGCCAATTTTCGATATCTTTACAATACTGATGAAGCAATTCTGTAGCAGAGCTGTTGCTTTTATCTCGTGAAAGTCTTTGTTTTTGTATGGGCATTATTTTTGATACCATCGTAACTGATTCCTTGTAATCAGAGATAATGGAGCATAACTTAAATGCAACTAAAATTAAAGACGATTTTAAATTTGAAAGAAAAGTGGCCTCATTTTGTCTATCAGGATATCCGGTTAAATGAGACAACCGTTGAACCAAGAATAGAAATAAAAGTTGTCCCACGTCAAGGTAGTAAAGGGATTTGTTCTGGCTGTAATACGCCGTGTTCTGGCTACGACCATTTAAAAGAACGCGAATTTATTCATGTGCCGCTATGGGGTTTAACGGTTATTTTATTATATTGCATGCGACGTTTAGAGTGTAAAGACTGTGGAATTATAGTTGAATCTGTGCCTTGGGGTTCTGGAAAAAGCCCATTAACAATAGGCTACGCTTGGTTTTTAAGTGAATGGGCAAAGCTGCTAAGCATGCAAGAAGTTGCTCGCCAATTTAAATTAACATGGCATCACGTGTTTACCTCTGTGGCTATGGCAGTCACTTGGGGACGAGCACGAATTGATTTAACCGGAATTACGGCCATTGGTGTAGGCGAGATTTATTGGGCCAAAGGCTCTTTTATGACCCTGGTGTATCAAATAGACAACCATTGTAAACGATTGCTATGGTGCGGAGAAGAACGCACATTAGAAACCATCAACGATTTTTTTGATTGGTTTGGAGAAAAACGCACCAGATTGTTAAACTTTGTTTGCAGTGATATGTGGCGGCCTTATTTGAAAACAATTGCTGAACGCGCGGGTAATGCTTTGAATGTTTTGGATCGTTTTCATGTTGCTCAAAAATTAGGCAAGGCAATCGATGAAGTAAGAGCTAGCGAAACTCGATTGCTTGTTGCAAAAGGTAAGGCAGTAGTATTGAAGCATTCACGCTGGGCACTTCTTAAAAATCCTGAAAATTTAACAGATAACCAGAAAATCAAACTCAAGGATTTGTTGTTATGCAACTTAAAAACAATTCGCGCCTATCTCTTAAAAGAAGATTTCAAAAATTTCTGGGAATACACTTCAGCTACCTGGGCGGGAAAATTTCTGGATGCGTGGTGTACTCAAGTGATGCGATCACGACTTGAGCCGATGAAGAAAGTCGCTAAAACAATTCGTTCACATAAACGCCTACTTTTAAATTGGTTTGAAGCAAAAAACATAATTTCCTTGGGTGCTGTAGAGGGACAAAATAATAAAGCAAAAGTGGTGATCAGAAAATCGTATGGATTTAAAACTGCTGAAATGCTTAAAATAGCGTTATATCACAAGCTTGGAAGGCTTCCGATACCAAATATCGCCCACAGATATTTTTAACGAGCCCTATAGAATAGGATGACTTTGGCCAACATTTAAAAGTTCCTTTTGAGAGACTTTTTTGACATAACCACAAACCTTGAGAATCATAGGCCAAAACCTTAATTGAGGTAGCATTACGGTTTC
>JBEICO010000106.1:0-5320 GCA_040383965.1 Francisellaceae bacterium | reverse complement strand
TGTATTACCGCTCTTTGCTTTAGGGTTTATTTTAAAAATGCAGTATGATGGCGTCCTATTGCAAATCATCGAATCTTACTTACCTCTTATTGGCATCATCACTTTAACCTATACTTTATATCTTATCTTTCTTTTTGCAATGGCAGCTAATTTTAATTTTGCCTTATGGAAACAATACCTTAGAAATATTATTCCTTTGGCTTTTACCTGATTTTCAACGATGTCAAGCCTTGCCACTATGCCTGTTACAATATCCGCAGCTGAAAAAAATACTGGTAATGTGAACATTTCTCGAGTAGTGATCCCTGCCACTGTCAATGTTCATATGGTAGGTGTTAGTATTGCAATCCCGCTTATGGCATTTTCTATTCTATTAAACTTTGGATATCCACTTCCCAATTTCTATGATTATTGTTTATTCGCCCTTTATTTTGTGATTACACAGTTTACGGTAGCAGCCATTCCAGGAGGCGGGATCCTAGTTATGATCCCGATATTAGAATCTCAACTCGGATTTACTCCAGAAATGTCGGCTCTCATTACCATTCTATATATTCTTTTTGATCCTGCCATTACTATTACAAATGTACTTGGAAACAGTGCTTTGGTCATTATGGTTTCTAAATGGTTTGATCGGTTTATTGAGAACCCAATTGCTGTTGCAGAAGGTTAAGTTTTTTAACGAGAAGGACGAAAGGGATTAAAATAACCTTCGGGTCTTGGGCGAGGAGCATTAAAACGGCCTCTAACTCGATCGCTGGTGGGAAACATTGCCTTGTGCTCTATACAAGCTTGTAACCCTTGTTCAGGGCAATCATACAACAAATAAAAAAAGAAACGATACAGCTCCCTCACCTCTTCAAGATCTGGCCATTCTTTATGAATACTTAAGTACCCTTCCTTAAACTTACCCAATGGCACCAACCAAAGTTCGAGCAAAACCAATTCAAGCTCTACTGGCCCAATGATATAACTTTCAATATCCACTAATGCAGAATATCTGTTCTTTTCATCCAAAAATTGGCTTGGCCAACAATCCAACATGATTAGACAGGAATTTATAGGTACTTTCAGAGTTTCTACTTTTTTTAAAAAATACGGTAACATTTGTTGTACAGCTTTATCTTGAAGGGCTTTTCGAGTATTTGCCACTGCCTTAAGCGTTGCAAATAATTTTAGTTTGAACTCAGAAAGAGGTAAGCCCTGCTTACTCAAATTTCCAAAAAAATCAAATCGTTCTAAATGAACATTAGCTAAAAATTCCCCTAATTGCAGCGCATTATCAAAACTTTCCATAATGGATTGTTCCAGTTCACTTTGCGGTGGGATCGGATCCCCTGGCATTTTCTCTAAAATAACATAAGGGCGATTTAGAGGGTTGTTTTTAGTAGGATCTGCTTTAATAACAGCGGGCACAGCAATGATTTTTGACTGATTAAGATACTGAGAGAGCCTTTGCTGATTTGAAATGGAATTTTGAAAATCAGCACCAAATAATAAATTAAGCCCTCTCCAAAAAATTGATTTAGTAACATCATCATCTTTAACAATTTTAAGAATATAATCACGATTGTTGGTGGTAATAACAAAAATCTGATTGGTATTATCATACTCTGTTTTTAGTTCTTCAACATACGATAATTTTGTTTCAAATAGCGCCTGTAGTTTTTGAGAGAAATCTTTATCCATAAGGATCCATCTGATTAATACAATTTGATACGGTAGCGCTAGAGATAAATTTTTTTGCTCTCGGGAGCTAACTCGCTGCGCTCAAACAGTGCTCCCTTACAAAAGATTTTATCTCTAGCGCTATACTTACTGCTAATGCTTTAGTATAGAATGAAAGCTCTATTTGGCACTAACCAGCATTCCTGACCATGCAAATTCTTTTGTTATACTACAAACTTTTATATAAGATGAGAACACAATGACAAGTAAAGCTATGATATTTTTAGTTTCTCTCCTGTGCATGGGTTTATTCGGCTTTACACATGAAGCACCAAACACCCAATCTCAAATTGTTGTAAAACATATGGTTTTATATGATGCTGCAGAGAACAGAAACATACCCGTTGCCCTCTATCTAAAAAAAACACCCGTTACTAAGGTACAAGCACCCAAATCAAAAATGCCCATTGTTATTATGAGTCATGGTTATGGCGCAAAAAATACCCATTATTCTTTTCTTGCCCATAAATTAGCTACTGAAGGATATTTTGTTGCCAGTATTCAACATCAACTGAGGGAATCTTCGATCCCTATAATGGGATCCTATTATGAAAATCGAAAACCCATATGGGATCTAGGTGTCAAAAATATTCATTTCGTGTTCCAGGAACTCAAAAGAATAGAGCCCAACTCGGATCCTAAAAAACTAACCTTAATAGGTCACTCTATGGGAGGCGACATATCTTTAATGTTTGCAAATAAATATCCAAATTTAGTTTCCAATATTGTTTCATTGGATAGCCTTAGAATCCCTATTCCAAAAACACACCGGTTCAAAATATTTTATCTAAGAGCAAATGATACTAAAGCCGATGCTGGGGTGATCCCAACCAAAGCTGAACAACAAAAATTCGGCATAAAAGTAATTGAACTCAAAAATGCAAGGCATGTGGACTTGTCCGACATTGGATCTGAAACATTAAAACAAGAGATAAATAATACTATTATCAAGTTTTTGGAAGAACGATGAAAGTCATTGAAACAGAAAGGTTAATCCTCCGAACTTGGAGAGAAGAGGATCTAAAACCCTATTTTCTTATCAACCAAGATCCCAAAGTTATTGAATTTTTACGGGGTTCCTTAACTATGGAACAGGTGAGTGACTTTCTATTAGCCGTAAATAATCATCAAGATGTGTATGGATATACTTTATGGGCAGCAGAGTTGAAAGAGACAAATGATTTTATAGGTTTTATTGGCCTTAATTACACAGATTGGAAGGCTCATTTTACCCCTGCAGTTGAAGTGGGCTGGCGTTTAGGATCGGCATACTGGGGCAAAGGCTACGCCACAGAAGGTGCAAAAGCCTCGCTGGACTATGGGTTCGAAAAGATAGGCCTTAAAGAAATTGTCTCTTTTACGGTGCCTGCCAATAAACGTTCTATTCATGTCATGGAAAAGATAGGAATGACCCGAGATTTTTCAGGAGACTTCGCTCATCCAAAACTTTTTGCAGATCACCCATTATCAAAACATCTGCTTTATAGGGTCAAGTCCTAACAATAGACAATATGTTAATTCTTTTTTACAATGTCTATTGTTAGGACTTGACCCCAATCATTTAAGGGGAAATTATGAAAGTTGAAACTAGAAACATCATTGTGGTTCCTTATAATCCCGATTGGCCTAAGATGTTTGAAGCAGAAAGCATCATTATTAAAGCAGTATTAGGCGATAATTGCCTTGCCATTCATCATGTTGGATCAACATCGGTTCCTGGCCTTTCAGCAAAGCCTAAAATAGATATCTTGGCAGTTGTAAAAGATCCTATTAAAGCTATAAAAGTTTTAGAAGAAGTCGAGTTTAAGTATACAGGCGAGTACAATATTCCCATGCATTATGGCTTTAGCAAGCGCGGTAAAGTTGATGTAAATCTTCATGTATATGAAAATGATCACCCGGACATTGACCTAATGTTGTTTTTTAGAGATTACTTAATATCACATCCAATCGAACGTGAAGAATATGCACGTCTCAAAGATGATCTTTTGAAAGAAAAATATTCATATCAGAAAAACAATTACATGTTTACAGGCTATAATTTGGGAAAGGATGCGTTCATCCGCAAGATATTAAAACAGGCAGGGTTTAACCACTTAAGAATGATGAGATGTACGCATTACGCGGAATGGGATGCTTACCACAAAATAACAGAAGAGCAGGTATTTGCCCCACAAAATATTAAATATAATAAAAACCATCCAAATCTAATGGCAGAAAATCATTTTCATTTTGTACTGTATCAAGGGATAGATATTGTGGCTACAGCGCATGTAGAATATTTAAACCTTAGAGAGGCAATATTGCACTTTGTTGCAATAGATAGCAACTCTAAAAGCAATAATCTTGATGCTGAAATGAGAAATTTACTCGAAAAATGGATCAAAATTCAGGGGAGGAACTTTATCAAATCTCCAACCATTCGGACTTAATTCTAATGAACAGAATGTTACCGAATAAATTAGAAGCTTTTATCACAAACATATATGGCACTAATGGAAAAAAATGGTTGGCTGATTTGCCTAATCTGATTGAGCAAATGGAAGCAATGTATGGATTATCAGAGTTAAAGACCATGGAAAACTTAAGCTACAACTATGTGCTCTCTGGTTTTCAAGATGCCCAACCTATTATCTTAAAATTGAGTCCCGATGTTGAGGGTTCTAAACGAGAAGCCCTTACACTTAGGGCTTTTGCACGATTAGGTATTGTTAAAGTACTAGCAGAAGATGCTGGAATTCTTCTCCTTGAACGTGCTGTTCCTGGTTTTCCTTTAAAATTCTATTTTCCTACAAATGATAATGAGGCCATTCGTATTACGTGTGAATGTTTAAAACATTTACATCAGGCTCCCATTCCAAGCGCTCACACATTTCCTAATGTCAAAGATTGGTTGAAAGCGCTGGATGCAGATCTTAATATACCCTCTCATTATTTACTTAAAGCCAGACAATTACGTGACGATTTACTCGCAACCTCCTCTACTCCTGTGTTGCTCCATGGGGATCTGCACCATGATAATATACTACAAAATGGTAACGGTTGGATTGTGATTGATCCCAAAGGTGTCATAGGCGAACCTGCTTACGAAGTAGCCGCTTTTATTCGAAACCCCATACCGGAACTGCTTGCACTTAATAATCTACCCAGTATTATTGATCACCGCATCACCCGTTTTGCTGAAATCCTTGAATTACCAAAGCGCCGAATTTTCGATTGGTGTTTTGTCCAAGCGGTGCTTGCATGGGCATGGACCTTGGAGGACTCGTCCAACGCTTTAGCTGAGAGTGATGGCAGTAACGAAACCTATTTCAAACACTTAACAGAAATTCTTGAACCCATTTAAGATAATAGGCTTATTCCATTACGTTGTAGTGGCGCCCTTCGAAACTGAGAACCATAAAAAGACGTATATATAAACCCAATACACGGAGACAAATCACCCTAAATAAAGCCACAACTATGTTGATATATACCTGCTAAAACTGGACATTTCTAATTAGCCGCTACAACACTACACCTTAATTGTTATAGCAAAATAGAGATGTCCTATTCCTGGCAAGATCCAAATGTCCGGTTTGTGAACCTGACT
>JBEICO010000105.1:0-5446 GCA_040383965.1 Francisellaceae bacterium | reverse complement strand
CCCAGAGTATTCCACATGAAACCCAGCAACAATCTCAGATTCGCCTTCTGCCACATCAAAGGGTAATCGATTCGTTTCAGCAACCGCGGAAATCCAATAGACGATAAAAAGCGGTAACAAAGGCAACCAATACCAACACCAAATTCCTCCTTGTTGCGCAAGCACAATGTCCGATAGGTTTAAACTGCGTGCAGACATCAACACACCTACTACAGCAAATCCCATAGGAATTTCATAGGATACAATCTGGGCTGCAGATCTTAAGGATCCCAAAAAAGCATACTTAGAATTTGAAGCCCATCCTGCCACGACAACACCGTATACTGCCAAGGAAGTCATCGCCAAAACATATAAGATCCCCACATTAATATTGGCTAAAACCAATTCATTGGAAAAAGGGATTACTGCCCAAGCAGCTAAAGCCGGAGCTAAGGACAATATGGGCGCAACAATAAATAAGTAACGATTTGCACGAGTGGGCAGGATGATTTCCTTAAGGAGTAATTTGATGGCATCAGCCAATGGTTGTAATACGCCAAAAAAACCCACGCGATTAGGGCCAATTCGATCTTGCATAAATCCAACAAAACGCCTTTCAGCCAAGGATAGATAGGCTGCAACGAACATTAAGGACAATACGATGGACATAATCTTTAAGAGTGTCCATCCTAAAAAGAGTAAATCTTCAAACATCTTTCATTCCTACACACCCTCTATTTCTACGATGGCATAAGGCTTTCCCAATGCAATCGTTTTTTCTAAACAAGCTGGTATTATCACCGTATTTTCTGGCACAGTATCATCAATCAAGTACGGCAAACTCAAACTCATTCCTTCTGAGTTAACTCTTACCCTCCCCTCTGTTAACTTTAATCGAATGGATAATTGGGTATTCAAATACAGAATATTTTCTCCCGCGTCTTGCGTTTGTTGTAAAGAGTTGGCACGACGCACTGTGCCATCGCAAGCATATATGGGAATTGGCGCAATTCGGACAATATCGTTTTTTCCTCTAATACGTTCTATCTTATTAAGCGTTCCTGGTTTCCAGGGTTCTAGAGCACTATCACGCCCCATCTCTTCTTGCAAAGCAACTAATACTTCTTCTGAAGACTGCTGATCAAACCCTGCAACTCCACACAAATTACCAAGTACACGTAAGATCTTCCAACCTGGACGACTTTCCCCTAAAAATGGCACAGCCGCTTTAAAACTTTGCCATTGTCCTGCAACATTCACATAAGTCCCTGAATTTTCTGTGTAGGGACACAAAGGTAACATCACCGTGGCAACTTCCCTAAGAGAAATGCTCTCATACGGCGTTATTGCCACAACACACTTTGCATTTTGTAATGTCTGCAAAGTCTTAACACCTTGAATGCAATCAAAATCAGGCTCTATATTAAATAACACATACCCTGATACGTTTTTCTCCCATATTTCACTGGCGTTAAGGCCAGGGTTCTCAATATTTCTTCCTCCTGGCAACCGATGCGGCACACATCCCGCTATCCATGCTCCTGCCGAATTAGCGCCTTCCGTTAACACACCAATTTTAGCTTGGGTTAACTCTGAAATTAACTGACAAAGCACCATGATCTGGGAATAGGCAGGGTGAGATATCGCGAACATTCCAATTAAAATTAATTTTTTCTCGCCTTGTAACAACTGTTTAGCTATTTTAACATCAGTTTCACTACATTCTATTTCAGCTAAAGCGGCAATCCTATCTGTTGCTATTTTTCCAGGATTTTCATTTAAGATAGCTTTGGCTACACCCGCTAATCCAAGTACTAATTCACCCCTATTAACGATAGTTTTGTCTTTCACCTCAAAGTTAAAGTCGAAGTCTGCTGGATTAATAGAACATACTTTGCCACCGGCTTGTACCATTTTACGAAGTTTTAGTCCCAAGATAGGCTGCTCTTTTCGAATATTAGAGCCTATTAATAACACCATTGATTGCTTCTCAATCTCTGCAATCGAAATCCCAAGACTTGGAAAAAGAGGTGTTAATGCGTCGTGTCGAAAATCCTGTTGTCTTAAGCGATGATCAATATGGTTTGACCCGATCCCTCTTAGCCATTTTTGCAATAGATAATACTCTTCCAAGGTGGCACTCGGTGATATCAATGCGCCAATTTGATTTGGTTCAGAAGTTTGACTTTGAATTTTTTGCAATTCTTCAGCCACAAACAGCAGCGCTTCATCCCAAGAAACCTGGATCCATTTTCCATTTCGTTTTATTTTCGGAAACAGCAGCCGATCTTCGCTATTTAAAGCTTCATAACTAAACCTATCTCTATCAGAAATCCACGTTTCATTGCCCTGTTCGTTCTCTCTCGGAACAATCCGCATTACTTGGTTACGTCTTGACTGCACATAGATATGCGATCCTACGTTATCATGTGGGGCTATACTGGCAGATTGCTTTAATTCCCATCCGCGCGCTCTAAATTCAAAGGGCTTTGAAGTTAATGCCCCCACTGGACATAAATCTATGATATTCCCTGAAACTTCAGACACCACACTCTGTTCAATAAAAGTACCAATTTCAGTACATTCACCTCTGCCTGTTGCCCCCAATTCTCTAATCCCAGCAACTTCAGTGCCAAAACGAACACAGCGCGTACAGTGAATACACCGCGTCATATTGGTAGCAATTAAAGGCCCAATGTCTTTATCCTTAACAACTCGCTTACCTTCGGTATAGCGAGACTCATCCGCTCCATATCCCATCGATAAATCTTGCAGTTCGCACTCTCCTCCTTGATCACAAATAGGACAATCCAAAGGATGATTAATTAACAAAAATTCCATGACCGACTTCTGCGCAAGTAGTGCTTTAGGAGATTGGGTCCATATTTTCATGCCTTCTGTTACTGGGGTTGCGCAAGCTGGTAAGGGTTTTGGCGCCTTCTCGACTTCCACCAAACACATACGACAGTTTGCAGCAATAGATAATTTCTTATGATAACAAAATCGTGGGATTTGTACGTGACAGAGATCCGCCACTTCAATTATCATAGATCCTGCTTCAGCCTCAATTTTTTTTCCGTTAATTTCTATCAATGGCATTGTCTTTAAAAACTCCCTATCAACGATGGGTAACCATACAACGCTTATGTGTCACATGATACTCAAATTCATCTCGAAAATATTTTATAAAACTTCGCACCGGCATGGCTGCAGCATCTCCCAGTGCACAAATGGTCCTTCCCATTATCCCTTCAGCAACATTATCCAATAATTGTATATCTTGCTCTGTACCTTGCCCACTTTCAATTCGATGCGTAATACGAGACATCCATCCCGTTCCCTCACGACAAGGAGAACACTGCCCACACGATTCTTCAAAATAAAAATGACTGATCCTCGCTAACATTTTTACCATACAAACAGAGCTATCTAAAACAATAACCGCTCCTGAGCCTAAAATAGAACCTGCTTTACTAATTGCGTCATAATCCATCGTTAAATCCAAGGCAATATTGGCAGGTAATACCGGTGCTGAAGATCCTCCAGGTATAACCGCCTTCAATGGAAGTGGATGTTTCATCCCTCCTGCCAACTCTAATAATTCTGTAAATGGGATCCCAAGCGGTACTTCATAATTGCCTGGCTTTTTAACATGTCCCGATACACTAAAAATCTTACAGCCCCCATTGTTGGGTTTACCCAATTCCAAGAACCATTTACCACCGTGCTGTAAAATCACTGGGATTGAGGCATAACTCTCCGTGTTATTAATATTCGTAGGGCAACCATATACGCCATAATTGGCAGGAAAAGGAGGTTTAAATCTGGGAAGTCCCTTTTTTCCTTCTAAGGAGTCCATTAAGGCGGTTTCTTCACCACAAATATAGGCTCCCGCACCCATCACATTATGTAATTCAAAATCAAAACCGCTATTTTGAATATTTTTTCCAATCAATCCTAAGCTTCTCGCCTCTTCTAAGGCTTGCTCTACTCTGTCGAATCCTTCAAAAAATTCACCGCGAACGTAATTATATCCAACAGTAGCGCCCATAACATACCCGGCAATTGCCATACCTTCGATCAATTGATGCGGGTTAAATCTTAAAATATCTCGATCTTTAAAAGTCCCGGGCTCACCTTCATCTGAATTACAAACCACATATTTTTGTGAAGCTTTTTTTGGTAAAAAACTCCATTTTAATCCTGTGGGGAAACCTGCTCCTCCTCTACCTCGAAGCATTGATAACTTTAGTTCATCGATAATTGCCTCTGGTTTAGTCTTTTCAGTTAGGATCTTACGCCAAACCTGATACCCCCCCACACTTTCATAGGACGCTAGACTCCACGGTTCTGATAAATGTAAAGTACGAAAGCAAATCTCATTACTCACTACTTCGCTCCAAATCCATTAATATTTTATCAATTTTTTCGGGGGTGACATTTTCATAATATTGACGGCCAATTTGCAAGGCAGGTGCGCCCCCACAAGCTGCTAAACATTCCACTTCTCTTAAGGTAAAACGACCATCTTTTGTAGTTTCGCCTATATCAATATTCAAGCGATCTTTTAAATAATCCACAATCTGTTCTGAACCACATAAATAACAAGAAATATTGGTACACACATTAATTTTATGTTTACCCACAGGGGAAAGTTCGAACATACTGTAAAAGCTAGCCACTTCATACACTGCAATATTCGGCATCCCTAAATAAGCAGCTACCGCGTTCATTAAGGGTTCTGTTAACCAACCTTGGTTCTCTTCTTGCACAATCGATAGTGCATATAGCACTCCAGATTGCCGTTGATCACTCGGATATTTTGTTAACCATAGATCAATGGCTTTTTTTACTTTATATGAGAGTACTACTGTCATCTATCTATCTCTCCAAAGACGATATCTTGCGTACCAATTATAGCAACCACGTCTGCAAGCATATGTCCTCGTGCCATTTCATCTATCGCTGCTAAATGTGGGAACCCTGCCGCACGAATTTTCACACGATAAGGTTTGTTGGCACCATCTGAAACTAAGTAAACCCCAAATTCTCCCTTAGGGTGTTCAATTGCCGCATAGGCCTCTCCCGGTGGTAAACAATATCCTTCCGAGAATAATTTAAAGTGATGAATTAAAGACTCCATTTTGTTTTTCATATCGACACGAGTAGGCGGTGTAATTTTATGATCTTCTAACATCACAGGACCTGGATTTTGTCGTAACCACGCAACACATTGTTGAATAAGATGATTAGACTGCCGCATCTCCTCGATCCTCACCAGATAACGATCATAACAATCGCCAATGGTTCCAACAGGGATATCAAAATCTAATTGATCATATACGGCATAGGGTTGATTTTTTCTTAAATCCCAAGCAACACCAGATCCCCTTAACATGGGACCTGAAAATCCTAGTTGCAAGGCACGTTCTCGAGAAACCACTCCAATATTAACAGTTCTTTGTTT
>JBEICO010000104.1:0-5484 GCA_040383965.1 Francisellaceae bacterium | reverse complement strand
GACCCCTCATCCGGTGCTTCGCACCACCTTCTCCCAAAACAATTTGGGAGAAGGGAAACCAAGAAATTTAGGATTACTTACTTTACAAAATGCTATTGGTTAAATTTCTATTAAGTAATCAACAAGCAACTTTTTTTGGATGCTATGTCTAATTTAAATGAAAGGTTTAATTGTTAAGTCAGGTTCACAAACCGGACATTTGGATCTTGCCAGGAATAGGACATCTCTATTTTGCTATAACAATTAAGCGTTATTTGGTTGTTTTGATAAAACGATGATCAAAAACAAAAGGTTTAGGATCTTCAATCTGAATTTTATTGAAGTCAGGATGTATAGGATCCACAATGTAATTATACGTTGTCGTTGAACAGGGATAAATATTCCAATCCTCAGGTAAGCTATGAAGGGCTACTGATTTTATTTCAAGTTCTGCTGGTAAAACTGCCGATCAGTCCCAACACATCCTGCATGTCATATAAACCTGGTTTTTGATCTATAAGCCATTTAGCGGCTTCAAGAGCGCCTTCTGCAAACAAAGTACGATTAGTGGCTCGATGGGTTATTTCGATTTGCTCGCCCCGGAGGGCGAATAGGGCAGTATGACACCCTACGGCATCTCCAATACGTAAAGAAGCAACGTTAATGTTGGATAGATTTGTTGAGCTCGCCTTTTCAATAATTTCTTTCATCCTAAGGGAAGTTCCGGAGGGTGCATCTTGTTTACGGCTGTGATGAACATCTAATAATGCAACTTCCGCATTGTCTTTTAAAATACTGGCTGCCATTTCTAACAGTTTATAGGTAATATTCATCCCAATACTCATATTAGGAGAAAAAACAATGGGAATATCTTTGGCAGCTTTCGCAACTTCAGATTTTTGTTGATCACTCAACCCTGTAGTACCAATCACTACCCGAATGCCACGTTTTCTAGCAATATCTAAATACTCCATCGTGGCTGCTGGATTGGTAAAATCAATAAAAACATCAACTGGAATATTTGTTTGAGACAATTCTTTGATACCGTCTTTTCGAGTACATTTTAAGGAAACAACGCAGCTCTTACTTCTTTCAATCGTCTCAGTAATTAAACGACCCATCTGTCCTTCTGCGCCATTTACCGCAATGTTTAGCATTAAAATTTCATCTCCTCAAAAAAATGCTTCACGCGTTTAAACCAAGATGAGATTTTAGGATTGTGCTGCTGGGATTCCGCTTGTAAACTACTGTCCAGTTCCTGTAACAACTCTTTTTGACGTTTATTTAAATTAACAGGCGTTTCGACTAAAACCCTGCATAATAAATCCCCCGGTCCTTCTCCCCTAACGGATTTGACCCCTTTACCTCTGATCCTTAAAACCCTATCCGTTTGTGTTTCCGGTGGGATTTTCAATTTAACACGTCCACTTAAAGTCGGAACATCTAACTCGCCCCCTAAAGCGGCAATGGTAAAGCTAACCGGTACTTCACAATACAAATCGGTTCCTTCGCGGGTGAAAATATCATGTTTTTTAATCTGAACTTGAACATAAAGATCCCCAGAAGGACCTCCATGCGTACCTGCTTCACCTTCTCCAGATAAACGGATCCGATCACCATTATCAACCCCTGCAGGGATCTGAACAGATAAAGTTTTACGATCTTGAACTCGCCCTTGACCATGGCATTTGGTGCATGGATCAGAAATAACCGTTCCCTGACCGCGACAAGTAGGACACCCTTGTTGGATAGAAAAAAAGCCTTGTTGCATGCGAACTTGTCCCATGCCCCCACAAGTACCACACGTTTTAGGTTTTGAAGCACCTTTTGATCCACTACCGCGACATTCACCACAACCGACCAAAGTAGGGACTCTAATTTCAGTGGTTTTGCCGCGAATGGCATCTTCTAAAGTCATTTCTAAACTATATCGAAGATCCGCACCTTGCTCTGCATAACTGCGACCTGAAGCAGAACGTGCACCTCCAAAAATATCTCCGAAAATATCGCCAAAGATATCGCCAAAATTAGCACCACCGGCTGCATAAGCTCCCGCACCGGCTCCAGCTTCTACCCCTGCATGACCAAACTGATCATACGCAGCACGCTTTTTTGGATCCGATAAAACTTCATAAGCTCCACTTAAGGTTTTAAAAGCCTCTTCCGCTTTACTATCACCCGGATTGCGATCCGGGTGATGCTTCATGGCTAATTTTCGATAAGCTGTCTTGATGTCCGCTTCGCTGGCGTTACGGGCAACACCGAGTATTTCATAATAATCTCGTTTCGCCATTAATCTTTATGCTCCTTCACTTCTTCAAATTCAGCATCAACAACATTATCCTTGGATTTACCCTCCCCTCTTGTTGCTGCATCATTTTCGCTGGCTCCGCCTCCCGCTTGAGCACCCGACTGTTGATGGGCTGCATACATTCTTTCTGCCATTTTACCTGACACTTCAGCTAACGCTTCAGTTCCTTTTTCAATTTCCGCTTTATCATTGCCTTTTAAGAGTTCTTTTAAATGCTCTGCGGCTTTTGTGATCCTATCTCGCTCTTCTGTTGAGACTTTATCTCCCATTTCTTTAAGAGATTTTTCCGTCGCATGGATCATGCTATCTGCATGATTGCGCGCCGAAACTAGCTCATGAAACTTTCGATCTTCTTCCGCGTGTGCCTCGGCATCTTTTACCATGCGTTTAACTTCATCTTCACTTAGACCACTTGAAGCTTTAATAACGATCTTCTGCTCTTTCCCGGAAGCCATGTCTTTGGCAGAAACACTTAAGATACCATTTGCATCAATATCAAAGGCAACTTCAATTTGGGGGACTCCCCTCGGTGCCGGTGGAATATCCGACAAATCAAACTGTCCCAAAAATTTATTTGAAGCGGCTTGTTCACGTTCACCTTGGAAAACGCGAATGGTTACCCCTGTTTGATGATCCGAAGCCGTAGAAAAAATTTGCGTTTTTTTCGTCGGAATGGTCGTATTTTTTTCAATTAACTTGGTCATCACTCCACCCATGGTTTCAAGTCCTAAAGACAATGGAGTGACGTCTAATAATAAAATGTCTTTAACATCGCCCGATAATACCCCACCTTGAATAGCCGCACCAATAGCAACCGCTTCATCAGGATTAATATCTTTTCTAGGCTCTTTCCCAAAAAATGCTTTTACCACTTCTTGAACCATCGGCATCCGGGTCTGGCCACCCACTAAGATTACCGCATCAATTTTATCAATCGTTTTGCCAGCATCTTTTAGTGCAATCCTGCAAGGTTCAATAGTCTGTTTCACGAGATCTTCTACTAACCCTTCTAGTTTTGAACGCGTGATCTTCAAATTTAAATGTTTAGGACCACTAGCATCGGCTGTAATATACGGCAAATTAATTTCCGTCTGCTCTCTTGACGAAAGTTCAATTTTTGCTTTTTCTGCCGCTTCTTTCAAACGTTGTAAAGCAATAGGATCATTTTTAAGATCGACGCTGCTTTCCTTCTTAAATTCAGAAACCAAATAATCCATCACGCGAACGTCGAAGTCTTCTCCCCCTAAAAAGGTATCTCCATTTGTCGCCAAAACTTCAAATTGATGTTCGCCATCTACCGCTGCAATATCAATAATAGAGACGTCAAAAGTCCCACCCCCTAAATCGTACACTGCGATGGTCATATCGCCATTTTGTTTATCCATACCAAATGCTAATGCTGCAGCAGTTGGCTCATTTATAATTCGTTTGACTTCTAAACCTGCAATTCGGCCCGCATCTTTAGTGGCTTGGCGTTGTGAATCGTTAAAATACGCAGGAACTGTGATAACAGCAGATTTTACTTCTTTGCCTAAGAAATCTTCTGCTGTTTTCTTCATCTTTACCAAAACTTCAGCAGAAATTTGAGGCGGTGCCATTTTTTCACCATCTACTTCTAGCCAGGCATCTCCATTATCGGCCTTAACAATCGCATAAGGCACAATGTCTTTATCTTTACCCACCACTGGATCGTCGAAACGTCGACCAATCAACCGTTTCACAGCATAGAAAGTTCGTTTAGGATTGGTGATCCGTTGATTCTTGGCAGGCCTTCCTACTAATTTTTCGCCTTCTTGCGTATAAGCAACAATCGAAGGCGTCGTTCTATCTCCTTCGCTATTCTCAATCACCCGTACCGTGCCACCTTCCATAATAGCAACACAAGAATTCGTGGTTCCTAAGTCAATTCCAATCACTACTTCAGACATAATATACTCCTCGTTTAAGTTCTTTAGCTTTAATTTCTTTTCTCAACTGGACTTACATATGGGGTCAATTTCATTAAATTCAAGCTCTAATCAAGCTTATTGCTCAGTTCCCCCCGTTTTGGAGACAATTACCCTGGCAGGACGCAATAGCCTATCCTGAAGGGTAAACCCTTTTTGTATCACCAATAATACCTTGTTTGGCTCAATTTCTGGGTTTACTTGGGTTGAAAGAGCCTCATGGCGAGTGGGATCAAATATTTCTCCTAATGGATCTAAGGACTTAATCCCAAATTTTTCTAAGGTATCCAACAACAACTTATGGGTAAGGATCATCCCCTCCCGCAGCCCTTGAACACTTAGATCTCCATCCTTAGCCAAGCTTAAACCCTGATCTAGGCTGTCAACAACTGCCAACAATTCTCTTGCAAACCTTTCCATCCCGTATTTGTGTGCATTTTCCACATCCAACTGTGAACGCCTACGTAGATTATCTAGATCAGCACGGCAACGCAAAAATAAATCCCAATTTTCAGCAGCTTTTTTGCGAGCATCATCCAAAGCTTCATTGGTATTTTCAGATGCGTTCTCTAAAGAATCAGCAACTTCTGAAGCTGCTTCTGCGTTAATATTTTCCAATTTTTCTTTCAATTCTGTTTCAATATCTTTACTCACTGCTATCCTCCAAAAGCTATACTCGGACTAATATGGGGTCTAAAGGGTCTGATTCAAGGCCGAGCTTAAAATTTTTGCCGTTACATCCACCAGGGGTATTACCCGTTGATACGGCATTCTGGTGGGACCAATAATGCCTAAGGCCCCAACCACTTGACCATCAATGGTATAGGGAGAGGTCACCACGCTGCAACCTTCAAAGCCATGCTCACTTGCTTCTTCACCAATAAAAATTTGCACCCCACTTGCCTTAATGCATTCGTCTATCAAATGCAAAATGCCTTGCTTCTCTGAAAAAGTATCAAAGAGTTTACGAAGTTGATGACTGTTAAACGGCTCTGCCATCGAAATTAAATTATTTTCACCCGCCAATACATAATCGTTTTTAGCCACATAGCCTTGAAAAGCTCGATCCGCCACTTCAATAGCGGTACGCATCATATAGTCTAAATTTTCCCTTTCATTTCGGAGTAAATCTAACATTTGGGTTCGAATTTCACATAATTCTTTGCCCAAATAAATACCATTTAAGTAATTCGCCGCTTGTTCTAATTCGCTAGCTGTATAAGATCTTTCGGTTTTAATGATTCTATT
>JBEICO010000103.1:0-5560 GCA_040383965.1 Francisellaceae bacterium | reverse complement strand
TTTAGCGACAGGAAAAGCGGTTGACAGAAGATCTGTCTTTGGTGCTGTAGCTAGATCAGGTGCATAATTATATATAACGAGTCAGGGAAGTCATTATTTTAGAGAGGAATTTCATTCCATGTTGAACGGGTTTGGGTAGGGTGATCCCCCCTAATTCCACGGCATGAGTGGCGTGCCGTTGTTCATCTTCTTTCATTCTTTGCATGATTTTTTTACTTTCATGATCATTCAATGATATTTCTTCTAAATGGCGATTTAAATGTTGTGTGACTTGCACTTCGGTTTCTGCTAAAAAACCTAAACTAATTTTGTCCCCTAATAGCCCTGCCCCAATACCCATACCAAAAGAGCCAATGGCAAAAAGGGGGTTTAAAATACTTCTTTTTCCGTCTAGCTCTTTAATGCGCTGTCTACACCATTTAAGGTGCAGACGTTCTTCAGTAGCAGCGCGTAAGAGTTGTTTCGAAAGATCTCGATTTCTGGCAACCAAAGCTTGGCCTAAATACAAGGCTTGTGCGCATACCTCGCCACAATGATTGATCCGCATGAGGGCTGCAGAGTGTTTTTTTTCACTTCCCGTTAAATGCCGCATAACTAGTTGTTTAACTTAAGCCATTTCCTCTAGCTCTTCTGTTTCAAAGTGCTCTGCTCGATCCATTGAGGGTTTACCTTGATCTGGAGAGACGTCATCTAGTTTATTCAGAAGGGTGGTTAGACCTTGTTCCCATTGTGATTGTCGGCTTTTTAAATGAGTGTTTTCATTTACTAATGTCGCATTTTTTTCTTCTAATTCTTCAACTTGAAGCCGTAAAATCTCGATGGTTTCAATCACATCATCTATTTTTAATTCCAATTTTTCTAGCAATAGATTAGACATATTTATATTCTCCTAATAAACTCTCCTTAATATTGTAAACTACAATCGATACGCTGTGTAGGAGAAGGACGATCCCAAATAATTCTAACCGATCAAAACCCAGTTTATGGCAAGTATGCATTAGTGTATTAGGAGCGTTATTTGGGGTACAAAGTAGCGAAGTGCGAGAGCGTGATTTTGAACATGGCCATCACTGGTGGGTATATGGGTTAGTTGCAGTTCTTTTAGTGGTGTTTTTTGTGATGATTTTAATTGGCTTAGCAAAACTCATTGTCGGTGATGCTATTGGATAATTTTTAAGGGATCCCCGCTTTCGCGGGGATTACGTTGCCTAATATTAGATAATATTGTCCTAATAAAAAACAGTTTCTGCCAGGATCCCTTTGTCTTCCATAATTGAACGTAGCAGCTTTAGAGCTTCGACTTGAATTTGTCGTACGCGTTCTCGGGTGAGTCCTACCTCTACGCCAACTTCTTCTAGAGTAGCCTCTTCAAAACCCCTTAAGCCAAAACGCCTAGAGAGTATGGAACGTTGTTTTTCATTCAACAGGCTTAAGCACTCTTCCAATTGACCCTTCATGTTTTTATCTTCCAGGATCTCGGCTGGCCCATCCGAATTTAAATCTGCTAAAGCTTCTAGAAGAGGCTTCTCAGTATCGTCGCCCATAGGCGTATCCACGGAAAGCGTGCGTTCATTTAGCCTTAAGAGCCGATTAACATCTTCGGGCGATTTATCCATCGCTTTTGCAATATCTTCATAAGTCGGCTCGTGATCTAACTGTTGCGTAATTTCACGGGCTTTTCGAAGATAGACATTGAGCTCTTTAATAATATGGATCGGTAATCGAATGGTCCGGGTTTGATTCATAATGGCCCGCTCAATATTTTGCCGGATCCACCAGGTAGCATAAGTTGAAAACCTAAAACCTCGTTCTGGATCGAATTTTTCAACGGCCCGGATCAGCCCTAAGTTGCCTTCTTCCACGAGATCGAGCAATGCCAACCCGCGGTTGAGATAACGGCGCGCAATTTTAACGACCAATCTCAAATTACATTTAACCATGTGGTTTCGGGCAGATTCATCCCCTTGGCGGGTACGACGTGCGTAAAAAACTTCTTCTTCAGCCGTTAGCAAGGGAGAAGAGCCGATTTCAATCAAATAGAGTTGCGTTGGATCAGAATCTTGTTTTCGGACATTTTTAGCCGATACCTTAGCTTCAGGGATATCCCAGTCTGTTTCAGGTTCAATACATTCAATCTCAGCTTCTTCTTGAGATTCTTCGAGGGCTGGATCATCTTCTTCTACTTCTTCTAAAATGATTTCCTCAACTTCAACTTCATCAATAGATTTTTCCCAATCCTTGAGCATACTGTTCCCCCGCGTAGTGACCCATGAACCAATGCCTCTTCCTGAGATAGTTCAATGTTAGTGTCGATTTATTTTTATATCAAATATTATGCTGACAGTATAGTCCAAGATCATTAATATTATTATGTATACAAACTAACTATTAATTTGGTGGAAAATATCCGTGATAGAGCCTGAGTCCTGTTGTAATATTAAAGTAGGAACAGGGGAGAATTTGAAATGACTCGGTCGGAATTAATTGAAAGGGTATCTACCAAGCAAAGTCAATTGTGTGATAAAGAATTGGAAAAAGCCATAAAGAGTATTTTTGATCAAATGACATATTCTCTAGGAAAAGGGCAACGTATCGAGATCCGAGGATTTGGTAGTTTTTCATCACGATTTCGGCCGCCTCGAATGGCTAGAAATCCTAAAACAGGATCTTATGTTCACAAAGAAGGAAAGTATTCGGTTCATTTTAAGCCAGGGAAAG
This sequence comes from Francisellaceae bacterium, assembly GCA_040383965.1. Classification (GTDB taxonomy): domain Bacteria; phylum Pseudomonadota; class Gammaproteobacteria; order UBA6186; family Azoamicaceae; genus CADEGZ01. The sequence goes on along the minus strand of JBEICO010000103.1, from coordinate 2,842 downwards.
AAATGCGAGATCGGGTGACACAAAATATGGAGTCAGCATGAATATGACTAAACAAAGGATTGTATGGGGTTTAATGGCAATGGCTTGGGTAATGCCCATATGGGCTGACTTTAGCGTAGTAGGAGCTGAGACACCCGCGGATACTTACGGCAATGCGGAAACCTATAGTTTTCATAAAGCCATTACAGGAGGGGGGACTTTATCTGCTAAAAGCCAAGCAGAACTTGAAGAGATGTTACCTGGAAATGAGGTTGAGAGTTTTTATGGGCGTGTTCGAGCAAACTTTAGCACTTTAACCTTAGATGAATTAAAAAATAAATCAGCAGGCATAAATTCATACGGTATTGTTGGTAAGAAACGGGCTACTTTGAGTCAGACGGGGTTTGAAGTGGCTGTTGGGTATGCTTGGTCGTCCAGTTTTAGAGGCGATATTGAATACTTAGCCAATAAAACTTTGAGTTATTCTGCCAATCCGGCACTAACAGGTTCTGGAATTGTTTCTCGCAAATTAGATGCACAAGTTAAGAATAATACTCTAATGGCAAATGTTTATTATGATTTTGCAGCATTAGAGCGTTTTAGACCCTATGTTACCGGTGGACTTGGTATTGCCATGAATAGTATTGAATCAACGTTAACACCTGCGCCAGCGGAAGGTGCTTCGCAAACCGTACGTACCATGAGAGTTGCTTGGGGACTTGGGGGTGGAATGCGCATAGGGATTTTTAAGAATTGGATGATGGATGCTAGCGTTCGATATATTCGCCTTGGTAGTGGCGTTAGCATGAAACCCAATAACAGTTACAAATTACTCGGAACTTATAGTGCGAACCTAGTGAGCTTAGGGGTGGTTTACTTATTCTAATTTTATTAACCCCACTAATCTAATAGGCGCTTCGGCGCCTTCTTTGGTTTTAATGGGTAATGCTAAACTATAGGCTCCAGAAGGAGGAAGTAGCGCGGCATTCCTTACGTTTTCCACAATATATTTTCCCGCACCCAAAATAAGATGATGTACTGGATACCCAGATCCAGGGCGATCTGGCGAAAGCGTATCTATGCCAATGCCTACAATTTCTCTTTTTAATAATGTAAGTACCGCTGCTTTTGAAACACTAGGATATTGGTAATTATTTCGATATTTTTCGGGTGTATCCCAATATTTTTCCCATCCTGTGTTAATAAGCACAAATGTTCTAGGAGAAATTAATCCGTATTGATCCTCAAAAGCATCAATATCTGCTGCAGTGACCAAATAATCTGAATTAGCTTTTTTAGAGACATCAATCACCACACAAGGCGCTATTAAATCGTTTAAATCGAGATCCGCCACATCTTTACCCCCAGGAATGCAGTGGGAGGGAGCATCTATATGGGTTCCGATCCCGGCGTGCATTTTAAGCTGTTGTACTCGAAATTTGGGATCATTTTCATCTTTTCCATAATCTTGTTTAAGCTCATGTTGGAAACCGCAACTGCCATTCCAAGTAGGAATTAGAGGAGTTAAGGTATGGGTAAGATCAATGATTTTAAAAGGTAGTTTCATTTGTTTTCCAGCTTTAGAGAGAGCTAAATAATATAAAAAATGGCATGAGACTGCAACACGCCGGGTTGTTACTCACCATACAAAAACTGAATTAAAGATCAGTATTTATTTCCCAGAAAATGAATTAATATTCAATTTAATTTGAATATTAATTCATTGAGGGAGTGATATGAATAAACCTTCAAGCATTTTGCAAAGACAGTCTGCCATTAAGGCATTGGTACAACAGTATGTTATAGAAGATCAGCAGACTTTATCTTCTTTACTCCAGCAACACCATGCTATTAAAACAAATCAAGCGATTATCTCCAGGGATCTAAGAACATTGGGTATTACTAAAGCATTGTTTCAGGGCAAAAGCATTTATAAAGTGCCTGAACAAGATATTCAGCTTGAAATATTAAACCTTGGGATCCTAGATATTCAACACAATGACCATTTAGTAGTGATCAAAACCTTACCGGCATTGGCAGATTTTGTAGGAGACTTTTTAGATGCGCATGAAGAGCATGGTATTTTAGGAACACTTTCTGGAGAAAATACGGTTTTTGTAACGCCAATGCAAGGAATTTCGATCAAAGCCTTTCATAAAACTATTTGCCTAATAACCCATTTTAAGTTGAATAAAGAGAAGGAGTGAAAGATGAAGCGTGATTCTTTTTTATTAAAATTAACAAAACTAGGTTTGTTAATTGGACTCTTATTTAGTAGTTCAGTGGTTTTTTCGGAATCCTCTAAGGTGTTGCGTGTAGGGACCAGTTCAGATTATCCACCGTTTTCTTTTATTGAAAAAGGACAGTGTGTCGGCTTTGATATTGATCTTGTTCAGGAAGTTGCAAAACGCTTAAAATATTCAGTAGAAATCATTGATATGCCTTTTAAAACGTTATTGCCAGCCATTCAGTTAGGGACTATAGATGTAATAGCAGCTGGATTATCTGAAACTGAAGAAAGAGCAAAGCAGGTATTATTCTTGCCCCCTCATTTAGTGGGACGTCCATTCGTTATTTTAACAAAAGATACTCCAATTACTCATGGGGTTAGTGATTTGCACGGAAAAGAAGTGGTTGTGAATGATGGATTCACCGCTGCACAATATATGCAAGCATTTCCAGACGTTCATTTGCAATATTTAAAGACCCCATCAGATGCCTTAGCTGCATTAGATGCGAATCGTGCTTTTGCATTTGTAACTTCAAAAAACTCATTAATTGCTTTTTTTGAAAATCACCCTATGGCATCTAAGTATCATGTGTTTGAAAATATACACTTATTTAAAAAACTTTATTTTATTGT